>NZ_LKDV01000025.1:0-66068 GCF_001401875.1 Pseudoalteromonas sp. P1-13-1a
ATCATTGAAAACTCTGATAATCCTAAAATAAATGTACCTAGCGCTAACACTAATAAAATAGCCGCTTTGTTTAACTGATTAGATGCCGATGCAACATCTGCACTCATAGAAGATCCCTCAACTTTGATTTTAAAATAGCGAATAGCCAAACTCTAACCATGCGCAATTGCGGTCGTAGTATGGCTATTTAAAGTGGAAAACGGGTGGCGTCAGTTATAAAAAATATTTTTAAAACTGCACGCTTATTTTACAAATACCTTATAGCCATACGCAGGTACAAATAGCTGAGTGTCTGCATTTATAACTGTGGCCTTATTTGAAAAATATTCGGTGTATTCACCTAATTGAATTGTTTCATTAAAAGAGACACTTTGCGCTTTATCTGAAAAATTAATGACTACAAATACTTTGTCTTCAGCTTTTTGGCGAGCAAAAGAAAAAATAGCCTTACTGTTGTTATTAGGCACAGGAATCATTTTACCACCCCAATTACCGTTCCAAAGCGCCTGATTTTTATGCTTTAGTTTAAATAATTGTTTGTATAAATCACCCACTGGGTGCGCCTTCCAAGTGATCTCATCTTTTTCAAAAAATGCCAATGGCCTGTCCAACCCAGCTTCTTGGCCACTGTAAATAAGTGGCATTCCCTCTGCTGTTACTGTTAATACAATACCCGCATTTAGGTATTTACCATGGCGCGCAAACATAGACTCCTCCCACGAATTTTTATCGTGGTTATCAACAAAATTCATTTTAATTGCATTATCAGGCCAAGCACTTAACGCATGCGCAAAGTGAGAATATACTGTTGATGCATCGCCATGACCTTTATTTACATCTACTAATGTATCGTGAAGCTCCCATGCATAGGTCATATCAAACGCTTTTTTATGTAAGTCTCTTGCATCCCATTCTGCAAGCATAAAAACAGGTTTTATTTTATCGAGCTCAAAGCGAACAGTGTCCCAAAAGTTGGTAGGAATAAACCCAGCCACATCTGCACGATAACCATCAATGTTTGCTTCTTTAACCCAATAAATTAATGAGTCAGTCATGTATTTACGCAGCTGTGGGTTTTCGTAATCAAAATCAATAATATCGGTCCAATCCCACCATGGGGTAGGCTGAAAACTCCCGTTGTGATCTTTTGTGTACCACTCAGGGTTATTTATTGTGAGGGGGTTATCCCACGCAGAATGATTAGCCACCCAATCAAGTATGACGTACATGCCAAGTTCATGTGCTTGCTCAACTAGCGACTTAAACTCATCCATAGTGCCAAACTCTGGGTTAACGGCTTGGTAATCCTTTACAGCGTAGTAACTGCCTCGTTCACCTTTGCGATTTTTTTCACCTATGGGTTGAATTGGCATTAACCACAGTATATCTACGCCTAAGTCTTTTAATCGAGGTAAGTGCGAGGCAAACGCGTTAAAAGTACCTTCGGGCGTATACTGACGAATGTTAACCTCATAAATAGTGGCATTTTTACTCCACTGAGGATGAGTCAACTCTACATACGGTTGGGGTTCATAAGCATGCAATTTATCTTGTGGTTGCACGGTATTGCATCCGTTTAAAAATAACAACGAAACAAAAAAAGTAAAAGCATACGCTTTATTTAATATTATATTTTTAAGTACCATTAATGATCTCTGTTGAGTAAAAGTGGCACTATTGTCGAGTATTTAAAAACGAGAACAACCGCCTAAAAACAAAATCACTGTTTACATATAAAAACAATAACTGATAATGTTTTTATATAAACCACATAAGCACTATTATGAAATTAGATGATGTACGCCTATTTGCTGAAGTAGTTAAGCAAGGTAGTTACTCAAAAGCAGCGCTTAGTTTAGGCGTTTCGAAGGGGTATTTATCAAAACAAATAAAGCAACTAGAAGCCCAGCTAGAAAAACAACTATTAGTGAGGAATACGCGCACTATGCGACTAACATCTGCTGGAGAAGTTCTTTTTGAACAATCGAGTAAATTAACCCGATTTTGGTCCGATACTCAAACGTTGTTAAATAACAACGAAGACTCAATAGCAGGTGAAGTAAAATGTACAGCACCTGTGGGGCTTGCTCAATATAGCTTATGGCCTATTTTATCTGACGTTATGAATAAGCATAACGGCCTTTCTATCTGTCTTGACACCGGAAACCCTACTCACAACCTAATTGCTGATGATTACGATTTTGCAGTCAGAATATGTAACGCCCCACCTGAAGATATGATTGCCAAAAAAATAGGCCAAGTAAAATACGTATGCTGTGCTTCACCGGAGTTTATTGCACTAAATAACTCCCCGGTCACACCTGATCAGTTAACAGACTTTCCATGCTTAGTACTCTCGCATTGGAGAGAATGGACATTTTATAAAGAGCAATTAGCTATAAATATTCAGTTACAAGGTAAATTAATGTCATCAGACAACGAAGTGTTAAAAAAAGCGTGCCTAGCACATAAAGGTATAGCGCGTTTACCTCGTTATATGGTGCAAAAAGAGCTAGAAAAAGGGACTCTAGTCAGTTTGTTTAATAGCTACCAAATAGAGACAAAAGATGTATATATTTTATACCCTCAAATAAGCAGCCGCCCCAAACGTATAAAGTGTGTTATTGACGCTATTATTGAAGCAACCGAGTTAATTTAACCTACTATGTATATAAGTCGCTAGGTGATCTTTTATATACCACACTAGGTAAAAAACGATTAAAAATCAGCCAATTAAAAAGTGTCATCATTTGTAAATTAAGCAACTTTATGTCTAAAGCCCCCTAATAGTGAGCGCTGAAAATTCAACCTAAAAAGATAAACAGCCTCTTCATTCAACCCCTGTTAACCCAGTACTGTTACAGTGAACAGCACGTATTAGATAAAGCGTTCTTATCATTTTGAATATGTAAACATAGGAGAAATAATCATGGCGAAAGAAAAAGTAGTCCTCATTACAGGTGCCTCAAGTGGCATTGGTGAAGCAACGGCCAAAACATTGGTTAATAACGGTCACAAAGTCATTCTTACCGCCAGAAGTGAAGATAAATTAGCTAAACAAGTTGAGTCATTAGGTGAAGATAACGCACTGAGTGTACCTGCAGATGCCACCGACTTTACCGAGCTTGAAAATGTAGTAACAAAAGGGCTCGAAAAATTTGGCCGACTAGATGCCGCATTTGCCAATGCAGGTATGGGCGTTTCAACCGCAGGCACCGAAAAAGGCGACCCCGATGAATGGTCAACCATGATAGACATAAACATTAAAGCCCTACTTTGGACCGCAAAAGCAACCTTGCCCCATTTACGCCAAAACAAAGGTCATTTTATATTAACCAGCTCAGCTGCTGGCCGTAAGCCAATTAAAGGCTCTATTTACGGTGCAACTAAATGGTTTGCTTACGGGTTTGGCCAAAACTTAGCTGAGGAAATGAGCGAGTGGAATGGCCGCTGCACAACCATAGCCCCTGGCATGGTAAACACCCCATTTTTTGATGAAGCTAAGCCCGATAAGCTCGACCCGCAAGACGTAGCCGATGCGGTACTGTTTGCCATAGAAGCAAATCAGCGCAACAGTGTACGCGAAATCTATTTAATGCCGACTAATTAAAACGTTAATTGGTTGAGTTCGGGCTGTCAGGTTTAATGCTAATGCGTTAAACCTGACGATTGTTTTTGATAAATACTGGCTGGATAGAATGAAGAATTTAAGATGGGTGTCTTGTTTATTTGCGTGTTTATTTATCTTGTTTATTTAGTAATGGTAACGGCACGAGATAACTGTAATTGCTGTATCATCCACGGCATATACCAAACGATTTGTATCATCTATTCTGCGAGACCAAAAGCCTGAAAGATTTTCTTTAAGGGGTTCCGGTTTTCCAATCCCATCAAATGGAGAACGCTTAACATCGACAATTAGCTTATTTATACGTTTCAAGGTTTTCTTATCTTGAGTCTGCCAGTAGACGTAACTATTCCAAGCTTCATCAGTCCATGATAATAACCTGTTACTCATCAATAAGTTCTCGTGGAGTCGTTTTGCCCGCTTTATACTGCGCAATTGAACGGTTTAAATGTTCAGCGTTCGCTGGAGAGCGAAGTAAATGAACAGTTTCCATAAGGCTGTTGTAGTAATCTAATGACATTACAACCGCATCTTCAGTGTCACGACGAGTTATTACTGTCGTATCTGCATCATTAATTACATTATCCAAAACGGTTTTTAGACTATTTCGGGCTTCGGTAAAAGAGACTATTCTCATTTCGCACCTCACTTGTACATTATATAGGACAAGTTTAGCTGGAAAATTATCACATGTACAGGATGCTGTGCATTACTTTGTCGTGGTAGCAAATTTCTAAATAAGGCGCAAAGACATACGAGCTAAAATATTTGATGAACGAGCAAAAACCAACTGTTTTTTGTCCGTTTAAGCAACTTGTATGGGTTACAAAACATCTTGTTTGATTGAGTGTGCTTTGAGTTCCTTAGATATTGAATTTCGATCCATTTTTTCAGGTAATAAGAATGTAATTTCACTATCATCAGTAAACTTAAAAACGATGCCTTTTAAAATAAACCTGTATGAAGAGATCAGTTCCCAAGGTATCAAAGTAATGTTATCCGCTTTAATTCTAACAAGGCCTTTGGGGCCTGAGTCAATTTTAACTGGTGACAGCCAAGTAATCGTATACAAGACCCAAGCTAAAATGAAACCTCCCACAGGCGCAATCCAAATAATTTTAGTTACGTGATGGATAAAGTCATCTTTAGTCAGCAGACTTATTGCGGCCAAAAAAACAAAAAACAGCGTCCATAATAAGCAACTAATTAACAGCCCCTTTGAAATGAGGCTGTATTTCTCTTGATTTTGGATTGATTTAATCCAAGGTTCAGTCCATTTCATTGCCTAATTTTAACCCTAACAATTTAGTCTACGACATTTGTCATTTTACAAAGTACCGAATGTCCCTATTTTATACTATTTTCATCCTAGCTATAAGATAAACACGTGTAAACAAATAGTTAGCTTCGCTTTACCTTTCTAAATGCAGCAAAACCCCAAAATGGTGGAGTTCAGTAATATCAGACTAACTGTTGTTTAGCTATACAGGCTGGTTATTAGTTAAGAGGTTTTATTTTAAACACCTGTGTTTAAATCAATAACGCATATACCCATTAACCCGTAAACTTGTAACCCGTTATTGCTTATAAAATTAGTTAAGAATCACAAGCTACTTCTATTGAATCCTCAGTATTTTTACTTCATATTGGGGCGTGTTGACCTTTGCGGATTGAAATTTGTTCAATTTAGGGGTGATTAAATCGCGGCGCGAGGTTTGTAACCTAGTGGGCTAAGTAAAAACCGAGCAACAAAGAGTTTATCGCCCCTAGAAAGAACCCGAAGGGCAGCGCATGTTTGGCATTTATGCTACGTTATCGCCTATTTATGGGGAGTAACCACACTACATAGGCTCTGCCTTGCCTAAAAACCAAACACACTGCTGCAAATCCAACCATCAAAGATAAACACGCCCTAACTCTTTTCTTCAATTATGAGGCTGTTATGTCACTTTTAAAATTTAGCCATGCACTTATCCTTACACTTGCTAGTACCCTACCGCTTACAAGCCATGCAGCGCTTAATAAAAATGAGCGTGAAATAGTAAAACAGGTCGATAAAAACATTCCCCAAGCACTTAAAGAAATAGAGCAAGCCGTAAATATTAATAGCGGTTCGCTTAATATTGAAGGTGTAAAAAAAGTAGGCGCGCTTACAAGCGAGCAGCTCAAAGCCATTGGTTTTAAAGTTGAATGGCTTGATGGCAGTGCGTTTAACCGTGCAGGGCATGTATTAGCAACCCATGAGAGTAATAATCCCGATGCAATAAAAATACTGATGATCGGCCATCTTGATACGGTGTTTGCCAAACACGATAACTTTACGACCTATAAACAAATTGATGAACACACCGCAAGCGGCCCAGGTGTTGCCGATATGAAAGGCGGTAATACGATAATAATTACCGCGCTTAAAAGCTTACAAGCCCTTAATTTACTTGAAAACGTGAGCATAAAAGTACTGCTTACCGGCGATGAAGAAAGCAGCGGTCGTCCACTTAGTTTATCTAAAAAGGCGATTGTTGATGCAGCAATTTGGGCAGATGTAGCACTTGGTTTTGAGAACGGCGATAACAATATTAAAACCGCGATGGCGGCGCGCCGTGGCTATACCGGCTGGACATTAAATGTAACGGCCAATGCTGCACATTCGTCGCAAATATTTAGTAAAAGTGTAGGCTATGGCGCTATTTACGAGGCGTCGCGTATTTTAAATGACTTTAGAGAGCAACTAGCTACACAACCTAATTTAACCTTTAACCCGGGGCTTATTGTAGGCGGTACAAATGCCGATTACAACAGTGCTAACTCGTCAGCCATAGCGTTTGGTAAAAGTAATGTAATTGCACAAACCGTGCATGTGGCGGGTGATTTACGTGCGCTTTCGCCAAAGCAGGTAGAGGGCGCTAAAAAAGTGATGCAGCAAATAGTGGCTAAAAGCTTAAATGGCAGCCAAGCCGAGCTTATTTTTGAAGACGGCTACCCACCAATGGGGCTTACCGAGGGTAATAAAAAGCTGCTTGCACTGTATAGCCAAGCAAGCCAAGACTTAGGTTATAACAAAGTGGTGGCTGCAAACCCTCGTAATGCCGGCGCTGCTGATATTTCGTTTGCTGCAAACCATGTTGATATGGCGCTGGATGGCCTTGGCCTAATGGGCAGTGGCGCACACACTAAAAACGAAACCGCTGATTTAACCTCTCTAAATAAAAACACTGCTAAAACAGCGTTACTTATATACAGATTAGGGCAGTTATAAACGCAGACTTAGCCTTTATGGGTTAATAGGCTCTAACCGTTTGCCTGCTACTTGCAGCGCAAATTTACGCAACGTTTTAAGCTGCGGGCTTTCGGTTTGCCAATAGTGCCAATACAACGGTGTATCAATATAATATTCCGGGAATAAATCAACTAACTCCCCTTTTACCAGCGAGTCTCCTAGCTGTAAGGTCGGTAATAGCCCATAACCTAGCCCTGCTATCATGGCTTGTTTAAATCCCTCTGACGAAGGGTAAATATGGGTAAACAGTGGGGCTGAGCCATTAATATCTGCTAAAAACTGGTGTTGTAACTTGTCATACTCACTAAATACCAAGCATGGTAAATGTGCTAATTGCGAAAGCTCACTAAGCTTATGTTGTTTTATAAAATCAGGGCTTGCAATGGCTTTATAGCGTATGGCGCCAAGCGGGCTTACAAGCCCGCCATTTACTGGCTCGGGGGATGAGCTAATACACACCATTACTTCGCCGTCTTTCATTCTTTTATGGGCAATGGATTGATCTTCACTAATGACTTCAAAGCGTAATTTGCACGCAAGCTCTGTATCAAGCACAGCGAGTGCTTCGGGCAGCCAGGTTGCAAGCGAATCCGCATTAGCGGCAAGCTTTACGCTAAGCGGGGTGTTTAAATCTGTGTGCTCGTTGAGCGCCTCTACATTAAGGGCCACTTCTAACTGCAATACTTGCTGTAAATGGTTAAGTAAACGCTTGCCAAGTGCCGTGGGCGATGGCGGCTGGGTTCTTATTAATACGGGCTCGCCTAGTTTGGCCTCAAGCTGATGAATACGCCTGCTCACCGCCGATTGGGTAATAAATAATTTTTTTGAGGCCTTTTCAAATCCGCCTTCACTTATCACGGCGCTAAGCGCATTGAGTAACTGATAATCAATCATGAGTTTTACGCATATAACAATAAATATATTCATTGGATTTGTAACAGAATAGCCCCTACCCTGCAAGGCATTGAATAGCTGGTTTTATTTGGGTGGATTTAAAGTATGTCGTTTTTGTCGGGTGTTATGCTGGGGCTGAGTTTAATTATTGCCATTGGGGCGCAAAATATTTGGATTTTAAGCCAGTGTATGGCGGGCGCTAACCGCTTTGTTTTAGCTGCAGTTTGCATACTTTGCGACGCCACTTTAATTATAGTAGGTGTATTTGCCGCTAATGAATTAAAGCTATGGCTGCCGGGGTTATTACCGTGGTTAACGTGGGGTGGTATAGCCATGTTACTTTACTTAGCATTTGGCGCTGCGCGCAGTGCAATTAAAGGCACATCGGGGTTAAAAGTAACTCAGGTAATAAAAGTGAGCTGGTGGAAGACTGCCCTTGCGGCCCTTGCTATAAGCTTACTTAATCCACATGTTTATTTAGATACCGTGTTACTACTTGGCAGTATTGGCGCACTTCAGCCTGCGCCTTTGCATTTTGCTATTGGCGCTTGCGTGGCCTCTGTTATTTGGTTTAGTAGCTTGGTGTTGTTTGCACCAAAATTAAAAAAGGTTTTAAGCTCCCCGTTTAGATGGCGCATATTTGATAGCTGTATTGCGGTTATTTTATGTTTTGTGGCCTTTCAGTTGTATAGCGTGCCTAGCCAATAAGCCAAAACAGCGGTAGTTATGTATTTAACCAACGCTGTTGTTAGCTGTTTTTTAAAAAGACTAAGACATTATTTTATACAGTAATTCTCGCACTGTGGCGGGCTCAAACGGCTTATCACAAATGGCATCAACTCCCGCTTGCGCAATATTAGCTAGGTGGGTGTCGTTTGCCTCTGAGCTCACCATTAAAATAGGAATATGCGAGTAAGCATTTGAGCCGCGTACTGTTTCGGTTAGCTCACGGCCGTCCATTTCTGGCATGTTGTAGTCGGTAACAATTAAATCAAACGACTGCTCGCTAAGGTGCTCGATTGCTTCTTTACCGTTTTCGGCTTCTACTGGCTCAGGAATACCCATGCCAGCGAGTACGCGTATAATGTGTTTACGTGCAAAGCGGCTGTCGTCTACTACAAGTACACGAAGTAGCGTTACATCAAAAAGTTCAAGCTCTACTTCTTCTTCGCTTATTATATCGAGGGTTGCTTTGAGTGCGCGAGTAATAGCTTTTGCGCTAAAAGGCTTAGGTAAAATAGCCAACACACCCGATTGGCGTAATTGCTCAAGGTATTTTTTATTACGCTCGCTCGATATAAGCATAAAAGGTTGATGCTCTGTGGCAGGATTAAGTCTTATTTTTTGCAACAATGAGTCGGCTGTACCGTCAGATAAGTACATTGAACTAATCACTAAATCTGGGTGGTAGCTTTCAAGCATAGATAGAACTTGTTCTTGAGTAGCCGCTGTTTCAACTTGCTTAACCCCACTTTCTACAAGCGATTTTATTATTATTTTTTGCTGAACCTCTGAAGGTTCTACAAGTAAAATGGACAAATTTGCTATTGCAGTTAAGTCGCTCATTCAAGTCTCTTTGGTATTGTTATAATCAGGATAATAATAACATTATTGACTCGTTAATATTATATAAAGAGATTGTAATATTTGAGAAAACATTAGCAATCCCCTTAAAATATAGCACTTATTAATTAGATTGAATGTAATCTAATGCATTCATTTTTTTATACGTGACGTTAGCGTGCAAAATATGTGCAGGCTCAGGGTCAACTACCTCAACGGGTATATCGTAATTTCGTGCTATTTCAATTGCCATTTGCGTGATATTGACACTAAATGAAGTGCCCATAAATACAATTTTATCGGCATTGAGCATACGCTGCTGTGCTTCGGTTATTCTGTAAAGCTCGGTGTAGTATTCATCAAATAACAAAACAAAGGGCTTAAATGAATGATTTAGCTCAGGTGTTTGGTTTTGAATATTAAATAGCTCAAAAAGAGAGTCATGCAGGCGGCTTTCGTCTACGCTATCCCACGGGGTCATAAGCGGTTTAACTGCTTCGCCTTGCTCATGAAATAATGTCATTTGATCGAGCCTGCCGTGTATAGCAATGTAATTTTTGTTACCTGCTTTGCCATCAAGGCCATCTATATTTTGGGTAATTAAATTTTTATCGCTAAGCCAATGGTGAACGTCATTAGGGCCATGATTCCGATAGGCTGCAAAACGGTTGTAATACCAAGCTAAAAACTCGCGTGGATTATTTTGATACATAGCTCGCGTGGCCATTTCCATGGGGGTGTAATTTTTACTGCCTATAGTCCAAAAGCCATCTTCCCCTCTAAATGTAGGTATGCCGCTGGCTGCGCTTACCCCTGCGCCGGTAATATAAAGCGTATTCACTGTGTTACCTCGTACCCTAATACATCACTTATTACTTGCTGTTGGTTGTTCATTCCGCCAATACGGTATAAAAACCCATTGTGCTCAAGTAAGCCACGGTGATCCATACTGCCAACAGCTACATTAGGTAATACTTGCCACGAGTTTTGCTTTATATTAAAACGCCACACATGGCTGCTCGCCGGAGCGGGCTTTTTATTGTAACCAATACCGTTGTAGTTATACGGGTTATTAGAGCCACCCAGCATGTAAATATTGCCATTGTAGCTAGTCGCAGCCATACGGTAATGCGACTCACCTGTAGGGTGCGGCAAAGTACGCCAATCTATTTTTAGCGGATTGCTTGCGTTAATAGTGCCTTTTAAACACTGCGCAACGCCTGCAAACGAGCGACGTGAATCTGGGTTGGCCTGGGTTTTAACCCCATCGCAAATAACTATAGTATTACCGCTAATGGCTGCTGCTTGGCCAAAAACAGCTTCTCCTAAAAACGGCGATGCCTGTTGCCATGTGTCAGTTTGGGTATCGTATACTTGTACTAAATTTACATTGCCATCGTTATGCCAACCGCTAATAAGGTATATGTAACGCTCTTTGTAACTTAGCGCTACGCTGTCATCAACTGGTACTGGCATACTTGCAAGGTGTTTATATGTATTGCTTTTTATATCAAAGCGGTAAACATCGGGGCTGGAAATTTCAGTATGATCGCTATCTACCGTATAACCACCAAATATATAAGCGTATTCACCTAAGCCCACAGCAGTACTGGCTAAACGCCCTTTTAAGGGTAAGCTTGAAGGTACACTCGCTTGCTGCTGCCATTCGTTCTCACCTAATTTAAGTGAAAACACCTTATTGTGCACATCAGTGTGTTGTTTGTTTTTACCAAGGCCCATAAAGCTTAAAAAATAGCGTTGGTTTTCAATAGTAACCTTAGCAACAGCATTGTTTGCAACGGGTTCGGGTAGAGCAGGAAGGCTTGTTAACGCAATAGAAAAAAGAAGGCTCATAAACAATTAATATAAAAGTGACTAATATACTAAGGGTAAATTATTTTGCCCCTATGAACCAGACAACAGAAAGTAATTTGCCTTTTTAAAACATGAGCTCAAATGCGCTGCGTTTTACTTATTATTTAAAACAGCCGCCAATTTACACTTCCTTTAATTTAATTTTTAAGCATTGTGTTTAAAACTGCAAAACTTTAATAATTTTGAGCTAATTTTAAACATACGTGCTACCAAGCAATTTATACTTGTTAGTCCAATTAAGTGTACTTTTAGCCATATAAAGTATGCTAATATTTTGTGGTAACAAATGCTTTACAAAAATATATCCTGTTTTTGATTTTTGATCCTGTGGAGAAACCTAGGTGAAAATACCTAAAAAGTTAGTGTGCTCACTTATTATTGCCTCACCAATACTTGCTGCCGAACCATTAAACGACGATGACTTAGACCTTGATGCGTTAATGGGAATGGATGTGCAGGCCACCTCTGCAATGAAACGAGCACAATCGGCCTTTAATACAGCCTCGTCTATTTACGTACTAAGCAAAGAGCAAATTGAAAGTTCGGGAGCCACCTCTATTCCTGAGGCGTTAAAAATGGTGCCAGGACTTGCCGTAAGACAGCTTGATAACAATCAATGGGCTATTTCTGCCCGCGGGGTTGCTTCTCGTTATTCAAGCAAATTACTGGTAATGATAGATGGGCAAAGCTTATATACGCCGAAATTTGCCGCTGTTTACTGGGAGTCATTACATGTGCCCTTATACGACATTGAGCGCATTGAAGTTATTCGAGGTCAGGGTGGGTTGTTATGGGGTAATAATGCAAATAACGGCGTTATTAATATCATTACTAAAAACAGCATAGATACACGCAACACATACGCTAAAGCAATTACAGGTAATCAAATTAATGCAGATATAAGCCTTCGCCATGGCGGCGATATTTCAGATATTGGTAGTTACAGGGGCTATTACAATACTAAAAATACTGCACCTTCTAAAAAAGGCAGTCGCATTAAACCGAATGACTTTACTAAGCAACATTCCGGTGGCTTTAGAGCCGATTTTACGCCAAGCGATGAGTGGTCAATACTCTTCCAGGGGGATCATACTCACACGCAGCACGGTCAAAACCTTACTGGCGTTTTAGATTCGTCGAATCGTAGCCAGCAGTTTCCAACAACCGCTGACAGGCGCGACACGCGCTTAATGACCCGTGTTGAGCATCGCCTTTCTGAGAATGCAAATCAAATGTTGCAAATGTCGTGGCTTAAACAGCAAGGCGATCAGCCCTATATAAATGAAGATTTTGAATCGATTGATATTGATTATCAAATGAACTTTATTGCCGGCGCATTACAGGTAGATTGGGGCCTAAATTATCGCTTTAATAATATTTCTTTCCAAGATAGTATTTTTATTAATAGCGATAAAGACTTAGATAATCTTTATCAATACGGTGCCATGCTACAAGCACAATACAGTGTTATACCTGATACGTTAAACCTCATTGTAGGTACAAAAATAGAGCATAACGATTTAACCGGCTGGGAAAACCAACCTTTAGTTCGTTTTACCTATCAACCAAATCACGATCACTTAGCTTGGGGCTCAATTTCTCGAAGTGTGCGTATTCCTACCCTGATTGAATATAATGATAACTTTAGAGTCAATGGCCAAAAAATTTCAGACGTCATTGGGATGCAATCGGGCGTACCCGAAATAGATGAATACCATATAGCCACATTTTTAAATGGGAACGATAAAGTAAAAGCTGAAAACTATACCTCCTACGAGCTAGGTTACCGTGTATCTAAGGCTGACTGGTCTTTAGATGTTTCTGCGTTTAATACGCAAGCAGATGATGTTGCCGTAATTGGCTTAAACCCTCACGTAGAACAATTTATACCTGCATTAAATTTTTACCTTTCAGGACAAATACCTCAAGCGTTTGCGGCACTGCAAAAAACAAGCTTAGATTACGACTTTGTCTCGCTCGGTGAAACCACCACCACCGGCGGTGATTTGTTATTTTCAATGCAACTAATAGACGACTTAAGCAGCGAAATTGGCTACAGCTACACTAAAATAGATTATGATTTACCTAATGCAACGCGCCCCACTATTGGCTACGACTCGATAAACAGGCAGTTATTTACAAAACTCAACTATCATCTGAATGAACAGCATACTGTTTTTGCTACATTAAGAGCCGAAAACTCAAGCACCTATAATACAGATAACTACACGGCGGTAGACCTTACATGGAACTGGAAAATAAACAACAACTGGGCCACAGCCGTATCAGGCAAAAACTTATTTGCAGGCGCCCATATTGAATACGGCAATACTCGCGAAACATTTACGGTTCCTAATTACATAGACGAGTGTGTCACGTTTTCTGTTAGCGCAACATTTTAAGAGAGCCAATGCTTAAGCTTTTAAATCGACTGCTTTACCTATTTTTATGCCTTGGGCTTTGTACAAGCCCAAGCGCCTTTGCTGTGCAAAAAGAATATGTACTTAAAGCAGGCTTTTTATATAACTTTGCCCGATTAGGCCAATGGCAATCAGCTAAAGAAAACACACCCGATTTTTTAATCTGTAGCCCCGATAGCCAATTTATAGCCATAGCCAATGCCGCTTTAGAAAATCGCAAAGTGCATAATCGCTACCTACGTAATAAATACACCCCCCTTAAGACAACCGTACTTGAGGACTGTGATATAGTCTTTATTACCGATAATACCTACAAATTATGGTTAGAGGCTCACTCTGCCCTTGAGTTAAAAAATACAATGGTAGTTGGCGAAACCGATGGCTTTATAGCCACAAATGGACATATTCGATTTTTTCTATCAAGTAGTAAGGTACGCTTTGAAGTTGCCCCAAACAAGCTCAAAAAAGCAGGCATTACTATGAGCTCAAAAGTGCTTCGCCTAGCACGTGTAGTTGAGGGGTAAATAATGAAAAACTACTTCTCGCTTAACTCAATGAGTAAAAAGCTGCTGTTTATTTTAATGAGTGTTGCGCTTATCTCTACGGCGACTGTAACTGCTGTTTTTAGCGCGTATGAGCTAAAAACCGCAAAACAAGAACAAACGCAAAGCCTAAAATCGCTATCTCAAATATTGGCCCCCAATATAAGTACGGCCTTAATTTTTTACGATATTGCTGCCATTAAAGAGCTCATTGAGCCGCTATTAATGCGATCCGACATTGTTTCTGTAGAAGTGCTAGACAATTTTAGCCAACAACTCGCAAGCGTTGCATCACCTAAATACAATAAAGAAAACTCAGCTGCGCACACTACAGAAGTAAAAACACCACTAAAAATTGACGCACAGCGCTACGGTACGCTAATTGTGCGCGCCGACGACAGTGACCTCAACGACAGAGCCGCTTTTTATGGCCGGTTTATTATTGTATTAATGATTTTTAGCTTTATTTTAAGTTTGCTTGTATCGCTAATGCTTAGAAAGCGTTTTTTAAACCCCATTTTATATTTAGCACAAACTGCGGAGCAGATAACCTCATCTAACGACTATAGTTTACGAGCTAAAGAGCTTTCAAAGGACGAAGTGGGTAAGCTAACCAGCTGTTTTAATACCATGCTACAAACCATAGAGCAGCGGGATAACCTACTTGAAAACCAAGTAAAACGAAGAACAAAAGAGCTCGAAAATGCCAATGTTCAGCTGCATCAATATGCCTATCAAGATGGCTTAACCGACCTACCTAACCGCCGTTATTTTTATGAGCACCTGCAACAGCTTGTAAGCACACCTGAACAAAAATTTTCTTTGGTTTTTATTGATTTAGATGGCTTTAAAGAAGTAAACGATAGCTTAGGCCATGACTTTGGTGATTTATTACTCCACGAGGTGGCTAAGCGACTTCGCCGCTGCTTAAAACAGCAAGATATAGTGGCGCGCTTAGGCGGTGATGAATTTACCCTAATACTTAAAGGGGTAAACGATACAACAACGGTCTCCCATATAGCTCACGATGTAATGAAAAGCCTTACCCGAACCATAACTATTAAAAACGAGCATGTTCAGGTAACTGCAAGTATGGGCGTGGCATTTTTCCCACAAGACGGCGACTCGGTAGAAACGTTGATCAAACGAGCCGACCAAGCAATGTATTTATCAAAAAGTAAGGGGCGCAATAGGTTCGAATTTTTTTCCTATGAAATGGAAGAGCTCGCTATTGAAAAACGTCGTCTTATAGAAGAGATACGCATCGGCTTGCATAAAAACCAGTTTGAACTTTACTATCAACCAATATGGGACCCACATTCACATACGCTAAAAAAAGCGGAAGCGCTGATCCGTTGGAATCATCCAAAAAAAGGCATTATTGGCCCTGCCGAATTTATTGATGTAGCAGAACAAAATGGCTTAATAAAAGAGCTAGGAGAATGGGTTAAATCGCAAGCTGTTCGTGATGCTGTAGAGTTTAATAAACTAAGTTATACACCGGTGCAAATTAGTGTAAACACCTCACCTTTAGAAATTGACCGCGACGGTGTGTGGGTTACACAATGGGTAGAGGCATGCAAACTTTATAAATTGCCCCCTCACACGATTCTAATTGAAATAACTGAAAACAGCTTAATGGACCCAGATAACGCAATCCAACACCATTTAAAGCGGCTTAACGCGCTTGATATAGACATTGCCATTGATGACTTTGGGGTTGGCTACTCATCGCTTGCGTACCTTCAACAATTAGACATTGATATACTTAAAATAGATCAATCGTTTATACAAAATATTGAAGCCAATAGTAGCAGTATAGCGCTAATTAAAGCCATAATTACAATGGCGCATAACTTAGGGGTAGAAGTGGTCGCCGAAGGGGTAGAAACACCCACTCAACAAGCGCAATTAATTGCATTGGGCTGTGACTATATTCAGGGCTATTTATATTCAAAGCCACTTTCAAAGCAAAACTTTATAAATAGCCATCTGCAAATAAAAGCCACCACCGAATAATTACAGCCAGCGCGGTACGGTTTGCTTGTAGTTTAGGTAGTCACTATTAAAGCGCGTTGCTAAATGCGCTTCTTCAACCACTATTTGTTTATAAAGTGCAATTAAGCCCACGGCCAAGCAAATTAAACTAAATACACTCGGTAAGGCTAAAAAGAATCCCAGCTGAGCAGTTGCCACGCCTACATACATGGGATTGCGCGAAAAACTATATAAGCCTGTGGTTTTAAGCGTTTGCGGTCCATTTGGATCTATACCCGAGCGCCAAAGTGACGCCATATGAAAATGCACCACCATGCTAAGTGCAAAGCCCGCCGTGAGCAAAATATTGCCAAACATAACACCTGGCCACCCATTTAAGGAATTAAACATACCTAAGTAGTTGTCGGTGACAGGTACAAACACACGCAGCACACACACTAACCATATAGCAGCCCGAAAAAACTTAAACGCCATATGATTCCACCAGCTAGTACAAAACTTAGCGCCAGGAAAAATAACACCCGCAGGCGTAGAACGGTTTTTATAAATAATTCTAACGGTGTAAAACCCCGCCACAAACGTGTAAAAAAGCGCTAAATACACACGCGTAAATTCGATTAGCGAAGCAGAATCATCTATAAACGGTTGGTAGCTCATTAATTTATTTTCTTCATCCTTTTATAATAATTTCATCATAATAGCCATGCTATTTATTAACAAGGTTAGTGTGCTAAAAACGTATAGTGGGTTTTTACCTAAAAACTATAATTTATACCCGCGTAGTAGCGCCTACCTGAGTAACTTGAACTTAATAAACGCGCATCAGTATCGTTACCTAAACGCGTAACAGTTTCCGATTTAGTTAAATTAATAACAGAGGCTGTTAAACTTAAGCTATCAGATATATTAATGGCGGCATTTACATCAACTTGCTCGTAAGGGTCTTGGTATACATTTAAACCACTGTTTAAGCCAAGTACAGTTTCGCCGCGTTTATTGTACGACGCGCGAAGAGTAAAGTACTCGCCTTCGTAATAAGCGGAGGTGTTGTATTGGTATTTAGCGCTTCCAATTAATGGCGATTGGCCAAATTCTTCACCATTTACACTTACATCGGCTTTATTGGTTTTGTTATAGGTGTAATTAGCATAAAAGCCAAAACCGCCTGCAAATGCATGTTGAATAAATACTTCAGCCCCTTTTGATACCGCATCAGTGCCGTTACCCACGGTGCTGTATGGCGCAACGGTAATTACCCCGCTTTCTACTATATTTTCTTTGCCTGCAAACTCTTGCTGCATATCTATTACCAGCGGCACAACAAAGTTATCAACCTTTTTATGAAATAGCGCTAGCCCCAATGCTGAGCCCTCGGCGTAATAATATTCAATAGATAAATCGGCCTGCACTGATTCAAAAGGTTTTAAATTTTTATTACCGCCTCTGCCACTAAAGCCTGCAAGCTCGTTAAATGCAGCTCTGTCATCTGCCCATTCATTTGATACAAACGTAATACGCTGCTGCGAGCCTAAATCGCTGTAATCTGGTCGCGCCATCACTTTAGCAATAGCGCCTCTAATCACTAAATCGTCGGTGGCATCCCACGCTATGTTAAAGCTTGGTATAATTTGAGTGTCGGTGTTTTTTTGTGTAACCAACTGATAGTCATCTACAAAGCGCGCATCGCCAGTTACCGGCTCGCCTGTTTCATCATTGGTGTGGTCACGTTGATAAGTATATAAATCGGTAGAAGAGGTTAATGTTTTAGTGTGTACTACGCGCACACCTAAATTACCTCTAATGTCACTCAATTCAAAATCGCCTTGAATGTAAAACGCGGATATTTTTTCTTCAATATCGTATACAAAATTATCTTCTATGCGGGTATAAGGTGTGTAGTTGTTTGTTACTAAATTTCGGTATTTATCCCAATCTATGCTGGGCATTTGGTTTATGTTAAACCCGCCCACTATATTGGTTTGATTAATAAACACCTCCTCGGCCAGTGGCATACCACCATTCCATTGATAGCTATCAAATTGCGTTATACCTTGCTCACTTGCTTCACCTGCAGCAATATCAAAGTTAGAGTCTAAAAAAAACGTATTGCCGGTCTCGCGGTGTAAGTTAGCGTGGCGATATTTAGCGCCGGTTCTAATGGTTTTTAAAAACCCCCAATCAACATAAAAGTCGATGTCGGCCTGATAATAATCTTCCTCGAGTTCACTGCGAACAAAGCTTGAATTTGACGAGCCAGCATCACGGCCGCCGCCCAAACCACTTTGCAAGTTAGCGAATGTATTTGGGTCAATATTAAGTGATACATTATCTTGCGCTATTGACCAGCCAGCTGTTTGAGCTGCATTTTCTATAACGGCTTGGTTTTCACCAGCGTTTGAGCTTTTATATGCCGCTTCCCAGCTTTCTTCAGGCCCACCCTCAGATTGCGTGTTACCAATAACAAAACGTGCTTTAAAGGTATCGCCTTCGTAGGTTAAATTAAAATCAAACGTATCGGAGGTAGACTCTTCGCGTACATAACTGCCACGCATCCACGGAAACTGCATATCGTTTTCAACACCGCTAACACTGGCATTATATTGCATACCCGTTGCAATAGTGCCTGTTTGATCAAGTGTAACGGCGGTTAAAAAATCAGGATTGAGTGACCATTCTGGTATATCAATGACTGATTCAGTTCTGTCTTGCCCAAGCGTAAACCCAAAGTAGTTAAAGCCAAGCTCTAAGTTGTTAGTTGGTCGCCACTGCGTACTAAATTGAATACCTTCACGCTCACGTTTTTCATTAAGCACTGAAGCACGTACTACCTGCGGAAACCACACGCCATCGTAACTCTTACCACTGGCATCATTAATAGTATCCCAGCCATTATTGTTATCAACTGCATTTCCATTAATATCAGCAGGTTGGCCGCCACCAGTGTAACGCCATACATTGGCATCGGTGCTGCCTGTTAATGTGCGATTAGTACGCTCTTGATAGGTATAACCCATTAATACGCCAAAGGTGTCGTCGTCATTCTTCCATGAATATAAGCCAGTAAATTGCGGCTCGTATTCTTTTGTTACATCAGCGTAAGTGGATTCAACATTAAATACACCTGAGTTTGCCTCCATGCTTAAAGGCTTGCGGCTATGCATCAATACTGTGCCACCCACTCCGCCTTCATCTAAACGTGCTTCTGGCGATTTATACACTTCTACGCTTTCTATCATGGCAGAGGGCAGTAAAGTGTAATCGAACGAACGAGAAGGCTCTCCGGGTGATGACGCTATAAAATTGCCATTAAGCTGAGTAAATGTAAGCTCAGATGATAAGCCACGAATACTAACCGATGCCCCTTCTCCGCCGTCGCGTTCAATAACAACACCAGGCACTCGCTGCAACGAATCCGCTACGTTTTTGTCAGGAAATTTCCCGATATCTTCGGCTGTAATTGCATCCACCACAGAGCCAGACATCCGCTTAACATCTAAATTCTCAGCCATACTTGTGCGTATTCCTCGCACTTCAATTACTTCCATGTTTTTTTTAAGCGGAGTTTTAGCGTTTTGTGAGGTAACACCATCGGCTAAACTAAGCGAACTTGAGCTAATAAGGGATACACAAAACAAAGATTTATATATTTTAGAAAAGGGGTAATGACGTGGGCAATTAATCATTTTTATAACTATTCCATTTATGTTGCTTTTAGCTAAGCAAATAAGTGATTCCGTCAACGTATTGAGGTACGCAATAGTAAATTTTCGCAAAGTTTACATGGCGAAACTTAATCTATTGTTAACGTATGGCTTAATTTCCCCTTATCATGATTTAAAAACTGACTTACACCTCACTACCTAGGGCATATTTGGTTTATATGGCTAGTTTTAAACGCTGTTTTAAGTGTAAAAAAACGCCTAGGGTATTGTTTAAAATACGCCATAAAGCAAAAAACCGCGAACGCGGTTTTAGTATATGCTTGTTTTTTATCGCGCTATAGCCAATCAACTATTAGAGTTTAATTGGCTTGTGAATTGCCCCACCGCATTCACTACCTTTTGTGCTCCATCTTGAATTTCAGCCATAACATCACCTGACTCTTTAGAAAGCGCTAAACCTTGCTCGGCTTTTTCTTTACCTTGCTCAATAACGGCCACTGTACTTTGAGTTTGTGATTGATTACGCTGCACAACTTCCACAATTTCTTCTGTTGCCTTTGATGTTCTTGACGCCAAATGCCTTACTTCATCAGCTACTACAGCAAAGCCGCGCCCTTGCTCTCCTGCACGCGCAGCCTCTATTGCAGCATTAAGGGCAAGCAAATTGGTTTGCTCAGCAATACTACTAATACTTTGCACTATGCTGGCTATTTGTTGTGACTGCTGATCAAGTGCCGATATTTCATTAGCGGCTTGCTCCATATTAACGGCTAACTCATTCATAACAGAAACTGTTTCTTGTAGCACGCTACTACCACGCTCTGCGGTTTTATCTGTTTCTGTAGAGGTGCCGTAGGCAATTTCGGCAGCTTGCGATATAGCAATTTCGCGGTTTACTTGCTCAGTAATTACGGTGGCAAACTTCATTACTTTATAAAGTTGATCCGCATCATTTGATATTGGATTGTAAGTCGCTTCTAACCAAATCACGTTGCCATACTTATCTATCCGCTTAAACCTATCTGCAATAAATTGGCCTTGCCTTAATTTACTCCAAAATTCTTGGTATTCAGCCGAATTAGCTTCTTCGGTTTCACAAAACACTCGGTGATGTTGACCTATTATTTCTGATTCACTGTACCCCATGGCCGACAAAAACTGATCGTTTGCCGTTAACACGTGGCCCGCTAAATCAAACTCAATCACGGCCATAGAGCGATAAATCGCTTTTATTGTGTCGCTTTGCTCGCGAGAAGTCGCAATCGTTTTGGTAAGCACAGTGCCAAACACAGAAAAATACAATAACTGGTTTTGCTCGCCCACCACTGGGTGCACTATTAACCTTAGCCATTCTGCATTGCCATCTTGGCGTATAAACTCTATGGCACCACTCCAGTGGCCTTCTTTTTGGAATGCTTTTTCAAGTTCTTCGTATTCTGGTGATAACCGCGACTGCTCAGCAATAAATTCGCCTAACTGATTATTTGTTAAATTATCTTCGTTATAGCCAAGTGCGTTTAAAAAGTTATCGTTAGCATGCGAAATTCGTCCATCATAAAGTACATTAAGTACCAGCATTTCTTTGTAAAGCCCTTCCCATACCTGCTCCAAGGGATACAGCTGGGCTTTTAAAGCGGCTATTTCGTTTTGCTTACCTTTTGAAAAAAACATTAATTTCCCTACCAAAAAACACTAAATCAAGTTACTTTCAGTATAGAAGGTATTAATGATAACGCGATAATTAATAAGTAGTTTAAGCTAAATTTTTACTCTATTTTTAAGCATAAGCTTGTTTTTATGTGTTCAGCTATCACTTTCAACAAGGTTTACATACTTTTGTGCGAGCTGCTCAAGTGACTCCTTATTTAAAGGATCGCTTTTAATACACTTAATAGGGCACACTATGACACAAGTGGGTTTATCGTAATGCCCCACACATTCTGTGCATTTACTTGGGTCTATTTGATAGATTTCTTCCCCCATAAAAATGGCGCTGTTGGGGCACTCATCTACACATACATCACAGTTAATGCATTTATCACTAATAAGTAGTGCCATGCCTATCCCTTACACACCTGCTATTTTTTTATAAGGGTTACGCGTATCTTGCTGCTCATCTAAATTACGCATCAAAATGGCATGCTCTACATTAATGCTCTCATCTAATGGTATTTTTACACTATGCCCAGACCCTTTTGCATCACTAATCCTTTCGCCCTGTTTGTTTTGCATGCTATCAAGTACAAAAGTGATGTTACCTTGCGGGGTCATTAGCTCTAAAGAATCCCCTACACAAAATTTGTTTTTAACGTCTATGTTTACTAACCCCTTTTCATCGCGTCCTAACACCTCTCCTACAAATTGCTGCTTAGTCGATACCGAATGACCATATTCGTAATTTTGGTAATCTTGATGAGCATGGCGTTTTAAAAAGCCTTCGGTGTAGCCTCTATGCGCTAAGTTTTCGAGTGTTTTAAATAAGTTAGGATCAAACGCCTTACCTGCAACCGCATCATCAATTGCTTTACGGTAAACTTGCGCAGTGCGGGCGACGTAATAAAACGACTTAGTTCGCCCTTCTATTTTTAAACTATGTACGCCCATTTCTGTCAGCTTTTCAACATACTGTACGGCGCGTAAGTCTTTTGAATTCATAATGTAGGTGCCATGCTCATCTTCAAAGGCTGGCATATACTCCCCTGGGCGTCCTTGCTCTTCAAGCATGTAAATATTATTGGTTGGCGCACCTTCACCAAGCGTTGGTATAACTTGGTTAGGGTCAACTTTGTGCACCATATCGCCCGTTTCGTTTTCAGTGCCTGGTTTTACATCATAATCCCAGCGGCAGGCATTAGTGCAAGTTCCCTGATTTGGGTCGCGCTTATTAATATACCCCGAGAGCAAACAGCGCCCAGAATACGCCATACATAATGCACCATGCACAAACACCTCAAGTTCAGTATTTGGGCATAGTGTGCGAATTTCTTTTATTTCTTCAAGCGAAAGCTCGCGCGATAAAATCACCCGCTCAATACCTTGTTTTGCCCAAAATTGCACGCTTGCATAATTAACGGCATTTGCTTGCACCGATAAATGAATAGGCATAGTGGGCCATTTTTCACGTACCAACATAATTAAGCCAGGGTCTGACATAATCAGCGCATCGGGCCCCATCGCAATCACCGGCTCTATATCACGTAAATACGATTTAACTTTGCTGTTATGCGGCGCAATATTAGAGACCACATAAAACTTTTTATTTCGCGCATGAGCTTCATTAATGCCTATTTGTAGCGTCTTTAAATCAAACTCGTTATTACGTACCCGCAAGCTGTAGCGAGGCTGGCCGGCATAAACGGCATCAGCTCCATATGCAAAGGCGTAGCGCATGTTTTTTAAACTCCCCGCAGGGCATAACAGTTCAGGTATAAAAGCAGTGATAGAAGAACCAGCTGGCATAAACGCTCCATACAGCTAACCGAGTACTCATCGGCTATGTGATTAATTAATTTACAAGCGCGGCATTATAAATGCGCCAAACAATGTGCTTTTGATCAAGATCATAAAACTGCAACCAAACTGGTTTTTAATAAAATTAGGTTTTTTCAATTAAAACGCGTATAATTCGCGCCCGTAAATATTCACACTTTTATTTAAAAATTATTGGAGCATAAAGATGGCTTTAGAGCGTACTTTCTCAATCGTAAAACCTGATGCAGTAGCAAAAAACCACATCGGCGCAATCTACAACCGTTTCGAAACTGCGGGTCTTAAAATCGTTGCAGCTAAAATGGTTCACCTTTCAAAAGAGAAAGCTGAAGGTTTCTACGCAGAGCACAGCGAGCGTCCTTTCTTCGGTGCTTTAGTATCTTTCATGACATCTGGCCCAGTAATGGTTACTGTTCTTGAAGGCGAAAACGCTGTTCTTAAAAACCGCGAAATCATGGGTGCTACTAACCCAGCTGAAGCACTAGCAGGTACTTTACGTGCAGACTACGCTGATAGCATCGACGAAAACGCTGTTCACGGTTCTGATGCTGTTGAATCTGCTGCTCGCGAAATCGCGTACTTCTTCGCTGACGAAGAGCTTTGCCCACGTACTCGTTAATTCGAGCTTTACAGCTAACGCTGTAATGCAAAGTAAGAAAAGGGCTTTCGAGCCCTTTTTTAGTCATTACGTAAAGTATCCTTAAGTACATTTTTGATATTTTACTTAATGATTAAAGTGGGTGAATTGTGTACAATTTATCCTTGTAAATTTTATCTCCACCGTCACCGATTGAGGTTGTTTCATGACCGAGCAAAAAAAGATTAACTTATTAGATTTAAACCGAGATGCAATGCGCGAGCTGTTTGTATCATTCGGTGAAAAGCCATTTCGTGGCGACCAGGTGATGAAATGGAT
Source organism: Pseudoalteromonas sp. P1-13-1a (assembly GCF_001401875.1). Classification (NCBI taxonomy): domain Bacteria; kingdom Pseudomonadati; phylum Pseudomonadota; class Gammaproteobacteria; order Alteromonadales; family Pseudoalteromonadaceae; genus Pseudoalteromonas; species Pseudoalteromonas sp. P1-13-1a. Next base: position 24,265 of record NZ_LKDV01000025.1, read on the forward strand.
TTATCATTTTGGCGTTGATAACTTTGACGATATGAGCAACGTTAATAAAAAGCTTAAAGAAAAGCTTAAAAACGAATGCGAAATTGTTGCGCCAGAAATCTCAGTGCGCCAGCAAGCAAGCGACGGCACTATTAAGTACGCTTTAGTGCTCGATGGCGGCCAAGAAGTTGAAGCGGTATGGATCCCAGAAAAAGACCGCGCCACTTTATGTGTATCTTCACAAGTGGGCTGTGCCCTTGAGTGTACGTTTTGCTCAACTGCGCAACAAGGCTTTAACCGTAACCTTAAAGTATCGGAAATTATTGGCCAAGTTTGGCGTGTAGCTAAAGACATAGGCCTTGATGGCAACAGCGAAAAACGCCCTGTTACCAACGTAGTAATGATGGGTATGGGCGAGCCACTACTTAATATTAAAAACGTCGTGCCAGCAATGGAGCTAATGATGGACGACTGGGGCTTTGGTTTATCTAAGCGCCGCGTAACATTAAGTACCTCAGGCGTTGTACCTGCGCTTGATTTACTAAAAGAAAAAATAGACGTCGCACTTGCTATTTCACTTCATGCACCCGATAACGCACTGCGTGACGTACTTGTACCAATTAATAAAAAATACCCTATTGAAGAATTTTTAGCTGCGTGTCGTCGTTATATCGATGGCTCTAAAGCCAATAAAGACGTAACCATTGAATACGTTATGCTAAATGGCGTTAACGACAGCACCGACCAAGCCCATGAGCTGGTTAAAACGCTTAAAGGTACACCTTCTAAGGTTAACCTTATTCCGTTTAACCCGTTCCCAGGTAACGAATACACACGCTCTAGCAACAGCCGTATTGACCGTTTTTCTAAAGTACTGCAAGCAGCGGGTATTACGTGTATTGTGCGCCGTACCCGTGGTGACGATATTGACGCCGCCTGTGGGCAATTAGCTGGCGATGTTGTTGACCGTACAAAACGTATGGCGAAAAAGAAAATGCGCGACGATAACGCCATTAGTGTAAATATTCAGCAAGCATAAGCCTGCCACCACCCTGTGTATTTTCCCTATACAGGGTGGTTAAGTTGTTTATTTTTAAATAAATGATGCAACACTAAAGGTTTTAGGTAAGATAGGCGCTATGGATAGAAAAACAGAGACAAGGTAATGCGATCTTTACTTGCTTTAACACTTTCAACACTAGCCCTTAGCGGATGTGTAAGTGAAAGTAGTTATAACGGCAGTGACAAACCCGTCGTCGAAAACAAAATCAATAATGCAGGCGCAGCACGCACTCGTATCGCCCTCGCTTTACAATATTTAGAAACAGGCAACAACTCGCAAGCAAAGTATAACCTTGAGCGAGCTATAGAATTTGCCCCTGATCTGCCTGAAGTACATTACTCTCTTGCTTATTATTACCAACAAGTAGGCGAAAAAGAGCGTGCCGATAAAGCCTATCAAAAAGCATTAGCAATTAACCCTGACGATCCGAATACGCTTAATAACTACGGTGTGTTTTTATGTAGCATTGAAGAGTATGACCGCGCGACCGATCAGTTTTTAAAAGCAATTGATATCCCAAGCTATATACGCGTTGCCGAAAGCTACGAAAACCTTGCATTATGTGCCATTGAATTTAACGACTTTGAAAATGCAGAGAGTTACTTTAAACAAGCACTTAATCACAGCTCGCAACGTACATCGACCCTAATAAGCTTAGCCGCCCTTTTTTATGCTAAAAGCGATTTGCATAAAGCCAGCGAAGTACTAAAGCGCCATGACGACACCGGCCGAGTGTCTGCACGGGCTTTATTGCTTGGTTATTTAATTAAGCAGCGTATGGGCAGAATAGAAGAAGCAGAAAAAATTGCCGCTACTATAATGCAAACTTACCCGACAAGTAAGCAAGCCTATGCTATTCGCGATAATCGTACCAAACAAACTGAGTTTGAAATTCTACGCGAAAAATACCGTAAAGCGCAGCTTGAAGAGCTTCAAGAGCAGTACGGCGAAGAGCAAATTAGGGTTGAGCAACCAAAAATTAAAATTATTCGTAAAAAACGCCCAACTACCGATAATTCGACCAGCTTAATTTCACCAGGGGTTGAGCCTTCAAGCTCAGTATTAAATGAGGCGCCAAGCGCGCAGGCAACCATCGCCGCTGTAAACAAACAAAAAAGCGTAGCTGAGCAAAGTGATGACGCTAACACTCTCACGCCAGCCGCGCAAACTAAAGTAGTTACAACAACTAAAGCAGTAGTGCCTGCTGCGACAGCGGCTCCAACCGTAAAAAATACTGCCCAAGCGCCTGAAACTAACAAAGAACAACCTGCCCAAGAGGTAAACAAGCCTACACCTGCAGAGTCTAAAACAGATACCGCAGCCGTGCTTATGGCATTAACAACGGATCACCAAGCGCAACACACGTCTAAAACCAAAGCTGAGCCGCCAAAAACTGCCGCTACACAAGCAGCTAAAGAGGATGACGAAGTAAAAATAATTTCATTTGGCGCACCAAAACAAGCTAACTTTAATACTCCACAAAATACACGTTCTGCTGCAAATGGCCCACAGAATACGGGCTTAAATAATGCAGTTGTATTTTACGAGGCTAAAAAAGACAGTGCTGTATTTAGTGGTAATTCATACAGCGACAACCAAGACATTACACTCAAAAACTATCAACCAAGTGTAAAACAAGTGCCACCAATGCTTAATCCAAAAGTCCCCCCTTTAAAGGTGCCTTTTCATATTATTGAGTTTGGTGAAAACCTATTTAGCATTTCAGTGCGATACAATGTTAAACTACAAAAACTCCTGCAGTGGAATGGTCTAAAGGAGTCGGATCGTGTGATCAACGGAAGTAAAATTTATTTAAACGATCCTAATATTTATTACGAGATTAAAGCTGGCGATACCCTTTACGACATAGCTACCCAGCGGCATGTATTAATTGATGAATTAATGCGATGGAATAAATTAAGCCCAGATATAGAACTTACACCTGGGCATAGACTATTACTAGTGGATCCAAATTCGTACCTATTATGACAGAAGAAACTACGCAACAAAGCGATGAGCCAAGTGTTGGGCAACTATTAAAAGCGCACAGAGAGCAGGCTAATGTAAGCTTAGAGTCACTTACTGGCCCACTTAAGCTTTCTATTTCTCAGTTACAACGCTTAGAAAGCGATCAGTATCAAACATTAGGCCCTATTACCTTTGTAAAAGGCTACATTAAAAACTATTGCCGTGAACTACACGTCGATAGCGCCCCTATATTAGCCAGATTGCCCGCACCGCCTGAGCCTACAAAGCCGGCTAACATGCAAAGCTTTTCGCGCCGCACAGAAAAAGAAGCCCACGACAGCCGCCTAATGCTGGTGAGCTACATTATTTTAGCCATTGTTATTGGCTCATCTGCCTTATGGTTTTGGCAAAATGCCACCCCTATCGATGAGCAAACAAGCACAATCAATATTGAAAATTCAATTTTAGATAACCTGCAAACTAACAACGCGCTAAATAACGAAAGTCAGAACACCTCACAAATGCAAGCAACACAGGCTGTTGAGCGCACACCGGCGGTGATGCCTATAAGTGCTGAACAAGTCCCCTTAAGTGAAGCCGTTAATGCCACGGCGCCTATTGCCGCTGACACCCAAGCAGCCACTAACGAGCCCGACACGCAAAGTAACACCAGTACAATTAACATGGTGTTTAACGATGAGAGCTGGGTAGAAATACACGATGGTGAGGGTGAGCGCATTGCATTTGGCGTAAAAAAAGCAGGCTATAAAATGACTGTAAGCGGTACCCCGCCTTTTTCGGTTGTGCTAGGTAAGCACGACGTAGTTAGTGTTTCTCTAAACGGCGAACCAGTTGATATCTCTGGTTATCCTAAAAATCGTTTAGCCAAATTTAAATTACCATTAGCAGAGTAGTCGCTATGTTTTCAGAATCTCCAATTAAACGCAGAAAATCAACCCGCATCAATGTAGGCAACGTGCCTATTGGTGACGGAGCCCCTATTGCCGTGCAGTCGATGACCAATACCGACACCCTAGATATAGATGCCACGGTTGCGCAAATCCAAGCAATACAAGATGCCGGCGCTGATATAGTGCGTGTATCTGTCCCAACAATGGATGCCGCAGAAGCGTTTAAAAGTATAAAAGAGCAAGTGAGCATTCCGCTTGTTGCCGATATTCACTTTGATTACCGCATAGCGTTAAAAGTGGCAAAATATGGCGTAGATTGCCTGCGCATAAACCCAGGGAATATAGGTAGTGAAGAGCGTATTAGAGCTGTTGTAGACTCAGCGCGCGAGCATAATATTCCTATTCGTATTGGTGTAAATGGCGGCTCATTAGAGCGCGACCTACAAGAAAAATACGGCGAGCCAACTCCCGAGGCATTACTTGAATCAGCAATGCGCCATGTAGATATATTACGCCGCCTTGATTTTGACCAATTTAAAATATCGGTAAAAGCATCAGACGTATTTTTAGCTGTAGGCGCTTATCGCTTACTTGCTAAAGAAATAGATCAACCCCTGCATTTAGGGATCACCGAAGCCGGCGGCATGCGCTCAGGCTCGGTAAAATCGGCTGTAGGCTTAGGCATGTTACTTGCCGAAGGTATTGGTGATACGCTGCGTGTATCACTTGCTGCTGACCCAGTTCAAGAAATCAAAGTCGGTTTTGATATTTTAAAATCGCTGCGTATACGCTCACGCGGTATTAACTTTATTGCCTGCCCTAGCTGCTCACGTCAAGAGTTTGATGTCGTAAGCACCATGAACCAGCTTGAAGAGCGCCTTGAAGATGTGGTTGAGCCAATGTCTGTTTCAGTAATTGGTTGTGTCGTTAACGGCCCAGGCGAAGCCCTTGTGAGTGATATTGGCCTTGCCGGTGCAAACCGCCGCTCAGGTTTATACATTAATGGCGAGCGTCAAAAAGCGCGTATTGATAACAACAACATTGTTGACCAGCTTGAAGGCTACGTGCGCGACTTTATTGCTCAAAAAGAGCAGCAAACACCTATCGACATTAAAATAGTCGAATAAATACCGTATAAAGCGCCAAACCATGCTGTTTGGCGTTTACCTTTATAGCTAGAGGATACCCAAACGACCCCAAGGTACAGAATTCAGCGTTTCACAGGCTCTTAATATCAAGGCGTTACTTTGCAAAAATGGCAATCCCTTTTAAAAAGTAACAACGATGAGAATAAGTGTCTGTAAACCGCCCAACGGGTTGGTTTAAAAGCGATTTATACTGCGTTATTGATTTTAACAATAGAACCACTATTACTTTCAATCAATGCCTTGCCTAAATCGCTTTTAATTCAAACGACGCTCGCATCATGGGGTCATTTGGGTATATAATGACGGGTCAATTTTTAGCATTCTTGTTGTGTAAGCATTTTTTTATTACACATAAACAGTAATTAGGATTTATCAGTGGCAAAACAAATTCAGGCAGTTCGCGGTATGAACGATTGTCTGCCGGGCGACACGCAAGTTTGGCAGAAAGTAGAAAACATTTTACGCGAGACAGTAGCATCGTTCGGTTATCAAGAAATTCGTTTTCCTATTGTAGAATCAACCGACTTATTTAAACGCTCTATTGGTGAAGTAACCGATATAGTAGAAAAAGAAATGTACACTTTTGCCGATCGTAACGGCGACATGCTAACCCTTCGCCCAGAAGGCACCGCAGTATGTGTACGCGCAGGTAATCAAAATGGCTTGCTTTATAACCAAGAGCAGCGCCTGTGGTACATGGGCCCAATGTTTCGTCACGAGCGCCCACAAAAAGGCCGCTACCGTCAGTTTCACCAATTTGGCTTAGAAACATTTGGTATTGCCACAGCCGATATAGACGCAGAAGTTATATTATTAACAGCGCAATTATGGAAAGCGTTTGGCATTAGCGAGCACGTCCGTTTAGAGCTTAACTCGTTAGGTTCTAACGAAGCGCGCGCCGATTATCGCGATGCACTTGTAGCCTACCTTGAACAACATACCGACGTACTTGATGAAGACTCAAAGCGCCGTATGTACTCAAACCCATTACGTGTACTTGATAGCAAAAACCCAGACGTGCAAGCAATCTTAGTGGGTGCACCTAAATTGTCTGAGCATTTAGATGCTGAATCAAAAGAACATTTTGCAAATTTATGTGAACGTTTAGACGCAGCTGGCGTCATATACACGGTTAATGAAAAGTTAGTACGTGGTTTAGACTACTATAACCGCACCGTGTTTGAATGGGTAACAGATAGCCTTGGCGCACAAGGTACAGTATGTGCCGGCGGACGCTACGATGGCTTAGTAGAGCAACTTGGCGGTAAAGCCACCCCAGCGGTAGGTTTTGCAATGGGCCTAGAGCGTTTAGTGCTGTTACTCCAAGCACTTGAGTGTGTAGGTGACATTCGCCGCAATGCTGATGTATATTTAGCGGCAATGGGCGACAAAGCAAGCATTCAAGCCCCAGCCATTGCAGCTCAATTGCGTAGCGACGTGCCAGGTTTACGCGTTATGGTGCATGCTGGCGGCGGTAACTTTAAAAAACAACTAAAACGAGCTGATAAAAGCGATGCACTAGTGGCTGTTATTATCGGCGAAGATGAATTAGAAAAAGGCGTTGTGACCATCAAATATTTACGTGAGCGTAAAGAGCAAGTCACACTAGAATTAGAACAAGCTAAAGCGCTATTAGCTGAGCTTATCAATAGCTAAGCTAACTTAAGAGGTAATAATGGACATTTATTCAACAGAAGAACAACAAGCAGAAGCCATTAAGCGCTTTTTTCGCGAAAACGGTATTTCACTTGCGCTAGGTGTAATTGTGGGTTTAGGCGGATTATACGGCTGGAAAGCCTACAACCAAAACCAAATTACAACGGCTGAGCAAGCGTCTGACCAATATACAACACTTGTACAAAGTGACGATGTACTTGGCGCGGCCGATACATTCATTAAAAACAACCAAGACACAAGCTATGCAACTTTAGCCGCTTTTGTTGCGGCAAAAGACGCTGTTGATGCAAAAAAATTAGACTTAGCTAGTGAAAAACTAAGCTGGATTGTTACAAACGCTCAAAGCGAAGAGCTTAAAGCCATTGCCATTACGCGCTTAGCACGTATTCAACTTGCACAAGGCAAGTATGACGAAGCACTTACAACGTTAAACTCGCCACTACCAGAAGCATACAGCGCCAATGTAGCAGAACTTAAAGGCGATATTTACATTGCGCAAGGTAATAAAGACCAAGCTCGCTCTGCATACCAAGCAGCGGCTGAAGCAGCGGGCTCAGCTACAAACCCTTTATTACAAATTAAATTAGACGACCTAGCAGTAACTAGCCCAGCGGCATAAGGTTTTAGGTATGAAAAAAATAACAACAGCAACGCTCGCACTATGCATGGCAACACTTATGGGTTGCTCATCAAGTGATGACGAAGACGAGTTAGTACTTCCTGAAATTGTTAATCAGTTTGAAACAGAGGTAGTGTGGCAAGAGTCGGTTGGCAGTGGTGTAGAGCATTATTTTTCTCGCTTATCGCCTGCTGTTTACAAAGACACCATTTATGTAGCCAGCCGTGAAGGCCAAATTGAAGCGCTGTCGCTTACTAATGGCGATACACTATGGGAAACCGACATACGTGAAGACGTATCGTTTTGGCCATGGTCAGATAACGGCACTGCAAAATTATCAGGCGGTATACTACAAGCTTATGGTAAAATTTACGTAGGCTCTGAGCACGGCTTTATTATTGCGCTTGACCGTGAAACCGGTGAAGAAGTATGGCGTAAAAATGTACCTGGCGAAGCGCTGTCTAAACCAGCCGCAGGCGATGGCCTAATTTTTGTAAACTTAGGCTCGGGTAAATTATTAGCACTTCACCCAGATACAGGCGAAGAACGCTGGAACTTTGAGCAAGAAGTGCCACCGCTTACTTTACGCGGCCAAAGCTCGCCAACTGTAGCAAACGGTGGGGTGTTACTGGGCCTAGAAACAGGCAAACTAAGTGTGCTTATTTCAGAAAGCGGCTACTCAGCATGGAGCGCAGAAATTGCCGTTGCTAAAGGCGCATCAGAATTTGAGCGTTTAGTGGATGTAGACACGCAACCTATTATTAGCGGTCCTTACGCTTATGCTATTGCATATAACGGTAACCTAGCAGCGGTAGATATTCGCTCAGGTAATGTTGTATGGAAACGTGAATACAGCAGCTATCGCGAAATAGCGATGGATGCCCAAACTATTTACCTAGTAGATAGCGAAGGCGTAATTTACGCACTAGATAAAAATTCAGGTATTGAACGTTGGAGCCAACCCGCTCTGCGTGGTTGGTACCTAACAGGCCCTGCAGTAGCAGGTAGCCATTTAGCTTTAGGTGACCAAGAAGGTAACCTTCATTGGTTAAACAAAGACACTGGCGAGTTAGTATCTCGTGAAGAATTTGACAGCTCGGGCTTTTTTGTAGAGCCGGTTGTAGCCGACGACAAGCTAATTTTATACACCCGTGATGGTGAAGTTAGCGCGGTTACAATACCGAACTAACTAGCTAACACTTAAAGGTTTTTTGTAAGGCTTCGCACTGCGAAGCCTTTTGTTGTTTTTTAAAGAGGTAGTTTATGCTTCCCGTGATCGCTCTAGTTGGGCGACCCAATGTGGGCAAATCCACATTATTTAACCGTTTAACACGTACTCGTGATGCACTCGTAGCCGATTTTCCAGGTTTAACACGAGATAGAAAATATGGCCAAGCTAATTACGATGGCTATGAATTTATCGTGGTAGACACGGGTGGTATTGATGGCTCCGAAGAAGGCATCGAAACCGAAATGGCTGATCAGTCATTACTCGCCATTGAAGAAGCCGATATTGTGCTGTTTTTAGTTGATGCCCGCGTAGGCATGACCGTAGCCGACCAAGCCATTGCAAATCACTTGCGAAAGCAAGAGAAAAAGTGCTTTGTGGTTGCCAACAAAACAGATGGCATTGACGCCGACTCAAACTGTGCTGAATTTTACCAATTATCATTAGGTGAAGTACATCATATCGCGGCAGCCCATGGCCGTGGTATAACACTATTGCTTGAACAAACGCTGCAACCTGTAATTGCTGAGCTTGCCGCGCTTGACGAAGACGTTGCTGATGATGACGAAGAATTAATTGACCTTTATCAAGAAGCCGAAGGCGACGATACAGACCATCAAGCGTTTGCCGATAAACCAGTAAAACTGGCTATTATTGGTCGCCCTAACGTAGGTAAGTCTACACTTACAAACCGTATACTTGGTGAAGAACGTGTAATTGTATACGATATGCCAGGCACCACCCGCGACTCTATTTATATTCCGATGACCCGTAACGACAAAGAATATATTTTAATAGATACCGCAGGTGTTCGTAAGCGTAAAAAAGTAAGCGACGTAGTTGAGAAATTCTCAGTAATTAAAACACTTCAAGCCATTGAAGATGCAAACGTTGTACTACTAGTTGTTGATGCTCGCGATGGCATTTCTGATCAGGACTTAAGTTTATTAGGTTTTGCGCTTAACTCAGGGCGTTCATTAGTAATTGCTGTGAACAAATGGGATGGGCTTGATGATTACGTTAAAGACCGTATTAAAACAGAGCTTGATCGCCGTTTAGGCTTTATCGACTTTGCACGCTTACACTTTATATCTGCGCTTCATGGTACAGGTGTTGGCCACTTATTTGAGTCGGTTGATGAGGCGTACGAGTCAGCAACTAAGCGTATTAGCACCGCAATGCTACGCCGTATTATGGACATGGCACAGGCCGATCACCAGCCGCCACTTGTTCGTGGTCGTCGTGTTAAGCTTAAGTACGCACATGCCGGTGGTTATAACCCGCCACGTATTGTAATTCACGGTAACCAAGTTCACGATTTACCAGATAGCTACAAACGCTACCTAATGAACTACTACCGTAAAGCACTTAAAATTATGGGCACACCAATCAAAATTGAATTTAGAGAAGGTGATAACCCATTTGCAGGGCGTACAAACAAAGTAACGCTTTCGCAAAAACGTAAAATACGTGCCTTTGCAAAAGAAAACCGTAATAAATAAACTGCATAAGCATTAATTTATTTCAAAAAAAACGGCGTACTTTTTAGTACGCCGTTTTTTATGCTTTATACCAATTCACTTAATTAAGTGAGCTATTTTGAGGCTTGGTATTAAAGATTAAGTAATGCTAATTGCACCAGCCGCTCAACCGTGGTGTTTTGGGTATTTTTGGGCGCTTTGGGGTAATACTTAGATTTTGGCGACTTAATAGTTATAAACCCATGATTGGTTGCCATTTCGTGCGCTAACAGCTTTCGCTCTTTGGGGGTTAAATGGTTTTCGTGTATTTTTGCAAGCTCGCCGCTATCGAGCCATATGCCTGCACAACCTGGGCACTCGTCTATTTCAACCACTTTGAGCGGTGAAAAAAACCGGCGCATCATCACCACTTTTATACACTTTGGGCAATTAATTCGTTGCGATACATCGTATTCACTCTCGCTATATTCACCCAAGTACTTAAGTAGCACCTGGCCATGCTTTAACTCAGGCGAGCTAAACTTAAAAATTTGGCTGTTATCAAAAAATACGCCGCCTTGTGCTGACGTGTAAACAGTAATCCCGCCAATTAATAGCGGCTCAAGAGAGGTATTTGTGCGTGGGCATAACATTCTAAAATCCTTTTATTTTAATACTTAACTTACACTACTTTACTCAAGTGCTTTATGAATAAGCCCAACAAGCGGTGGTGGCAATGTAATATGTCCAGCCAATACAAACTCATGTGCTTCGTCTGACATTTTTTGCCAAGTACGGCGAATAATCCCTATCCATTTTTGCTCATCGTAATCAGGCTTGCTATTAGCAAACCCGAGCATGTAATGCTCAATAAATACAAGGCTAGCTACATCTTCTACTAATTGGCTGTCGGGGTTACGTTTAATATTCTTTTTAGCAACTGCATCGTACACTCTGTTTTGCTCAGCCTCACCGTACCCAGCTTGCTGCATAAGCGCTACAACACTACTTGCATGAAATATATAAAGTGCACCGCGCCACTGATGATAGCCCTGCTTATTCATTGCAAAGTCACTACGCGGCGACTTCCAGCGCTGAATATGCTGCCCACGCACTGCAATTTGCATTAGCTCATCAGCACCTGGGTTAAAACGGCTAAGCATGTCGCTCATACGAGTAGCATAAAGGCTTTCTTTGGGCACGCTTTGCCCATTAAATTGCTCAGTGTTTGGGTCTTGGTTGTTAGCTTCATCAATTAGGGCGATTACTTTATTAAACATGGCGGTCATTTTTTATAATAAGTTTTAATTATTCTAAACGCTGATAAAACAATAAACTAGTGCGCCAATCAGTTATGCAGTGAAATTTGTTCAATCAAAAATAAAACCACTAAATATGGGCTGTAAAAGTGAGCGCATTGATTTAGTTAACTTGGTACTATATTAAACACAAATTAAAATAAAAAAGCGCGACTAACTCGCCAATAACGGATGACTATGTTTAAAAAACGTATTTTAGCTATGTGCTTAGCAACCACCTCGCTACCAAGCCTTGCCGACAGTAACAGCGATTTAAAAACCATTATTGATAACCATTGGCAAAACGCCAAAGCTGAAAAAATATTTTTTCGAACCGACCCAGACGGCTGGAAACCAAATGGCACATTACCCGATTGGAGCGAGCAAGCCATTGCTAAGCGCCAAGCTTATAACAACAGCGTACTAAAAAGCTTAGCCAGTATTGACCCAAAAACACTCAACAACGAGCAGCTAATGAACTACCGCTTATTTAAATATGAGCGAGAAACCGAGCAGCAAAGCTACCTTTATCAGGATAAGTATTTTCCGGTTAATTTTTTAAGTGGCTGGCATACCTACTTTGCAGAAGCGCCCGCTAATATGGCTTTTTTAACAGCTGATGATTACAACGCATTTTTAATCAGCCTTGCCGACTACCCGCGCTTTAATCAGCAAAATATTGATTTAATGAAAGAAGGAATAAAAACAGGCTTTACCCATTACTGTAAAACCTTTGAAAATTACAGCCAAAGCATTAGCGCGCACATAGTTAAAAACCCCGAAAACAGCGCCCTTTACGATCCCTTTACTCGTATACCTAATACCTTTAGTACAGCGCAAAAATCAAACTTAAAACAAAAAGCACAAGCCGTAATTAAAGATAAAGTAATTCCTGCGTATCAGCATTTTTACGACTTTTTTGAAAATGACTATATGCCACATTGTAGAGCGCAGCCGGGCATAGCAAGCGTTAAAGGCGGGCTTGATTACTACAAATACACGGTTAATTACTACACCACAACAAACGCCACACCAAAGCAAATTCATGAGCTTGGCTTAAAAGAAGTGGCGCGTATAAAAACGCAAATGCAAAATATTATTGATGAAGTAGGCTTTGATGGTACCTATAGTGAGTTTTTAGAATTTTTAGCAACCGATGAGCAATTTTACGCAAAAGACGCGCAAGACTTGCTAGAAAAAACCGCGTTCATCACGCAAAAAATGTATGGTAAATTGCCCACTTACTTTGGCCACTTACCGCGTAACACCTTTACTATTAAAGGCTCAGCAAGTCGTGGCGCGTTTTATATGCCACCGGCCGACAACCGCTCGCCAGGTACTTACTTTTTAGCCTCAACACCTAAACTTCAGCCTTTATATAATTTAGAAGCACTCAGCCTGCACGAAGCCATACCAGGGCATCACTTACAAAATGCCATTGCTATGGAGCTAAATGTACCCGAATTTAGACGCACACTTAGCCACTCTGCTTTTGGCGAAGGTTGGGCCCTGTATACAGAACGCTTAGGTAAAGAAGCTGGCTTTTATCAAAGCCCATACAGCGATTTTGGCCGTTTAGGTTACGAAATGTGGCGTGCTGTGCGTTTAGTGGTTGATACCGGTATTCATGCCTTTGGCTGGAGCCGTCAAAAAGCAATTGATTACCTAGCAAGCCACACCGCTTTACCACAAAGCGCCGTGGAAGATCAGATAGATCGTTATATATCATGGCCAGGCCAAGCGCTCTCTTACAAAATGGGCGAAATTAAAATACGCGGATTACGTGCAAAAGCCGAAAAAGAACTCGGCACACAATTTGATATTCGCAGCTTTCACGACACTGTAATAGGCCAAGGTTCGCTCCCTATGGCAGTACTTGAAGACGTTATAAACGATTGGATAGCAGAGCAAAAAGCAGCTATTTAACATCAAAGGAGGCGGTATTATTTGCCGCCTCTTTTTTAAACCCTTTTAAACGCCTCAAAACTAATCCCTACCCGCTTATGCTTCGTAAACTTAATGATTACAAAAACAAGAGCATAAGTATGAGCAAACGCATTTTATATTGGCTACAAAACGATTTACGCCTAACCGACAACCCAATTTTTAGTGACCTTATGTTTCAGCAATGCGCGCTTGATATTGTATTTGTTATTAACCCGCACTGGTTTAAAAATAATAACTACCAACAAAAACCTTACGGCATACACAAACAGCAGTTTTTAATGCAAAGCTTGTACGAACTACAACAAGCACTTATTGAGCGTGGGCAAACCCTGCATGTGCTTGAGGGCGAACCCGTATCGCTTTTAAAAGCGCGTATAAATGAGCAAAATATTGATGAAGTTGTATACAGCGAACAATTTGGCGTGTACGAGCAACGCCAAATAAACTTACTCAAAGCACATTGCCCCAATACACAATTTACAGGGTCGCAGCAAGACACGCTCTTTGAGCAAAGTGTTCTCCCCTTTGATTTAAGCGAATTACCTAAACATTTTACCCCGTTTCGTAAAAAGGTAGAGGCAGCTAATAGCCCTATTACACCAACAACTTTGCCAAACGGTTTGCTCCCTAAGCCAATAACTTTATGCGCAAAAAAACCTATAGAACGTATAACAAATAAAGGCGAAATGCATGGCGGGCTTAACAGTGCGCAAGCACATTTAAAGCAGTATTTTTCAGGCGCAATGCCAAGCACTTATAAAATGACTCGCAACGAGCTGGATGGCTTTAACAACACCACCAAATTTAGTACTTGGCTTGCCTTTGGCTGTATAAGTGCAAAACAAGTATATAAAGCCGTGGAGGATTATGAGCAAAGCAACACGGCAAACGAGTCTACTTACTGGATTAAATTTGAATTGCTATGGCGAGAGTATTTTAAATGGCACGCACTTAAAGCAGGTAGTAGCCTGTTTAGCTTTAAAGGCCAAAAACAAACTAAGCCGCTTACTACTTTTACACCTACACGTTTTGCAGCTTGGTGTAATGGCACAACACCTTACCCGCTTGTAAATGCCATTATGAAAGAGCTAAACACTACGGGTTATATTTCAAACCGTGCAAGGCAAATTGCAGCAAGCTGTTTAGTAAACGAGCTTGGTCTTGATTGGCGATACGGCGCAGCCTATTTTGAGCAGCAATTAATTGATTACGATGTAGCAGCAAATTGGGGCAACTGGCAGTACATAGCCGGTGTGGGGGTTGATCCGCGTGGTGGCCGCCACTTTAATATACAAAAGCAAACCGCGCAGTTTGACCCTGAAGGTATTTATACCAATAAATGGTACGGGCACAGTAATAAAACACAGCAGCTCGATCACTTAAACGAGGTAGATTGGCCTATTTAAGCCAATCTAGTTAACCTGAATTCAGGTTATTCATCCCAAATTTAAAATAGCTCAGCAATGCCTACATTAATGGCAAAGCCACCCAAAGTTAAAAACAAAAATAAACAACCTGCTAATAACAGTGGCTTTATACCTGCTTGGCGAATAGCGCCAACATGTGTGCGCAAACCTAAAGCCACCATCGCGATGGTAAGTAATATATTATCAAACCATACAATGGCGTTTGAAGCCCCCTGAGGTATAACCGATAACGAATGCACGCCACTCGCCACTATAAATAACACCGCAAACCAAGGAATCGTAATTCCCGATTTATGCTCGCTGCCATGTGCGTGTATGTTTGCATGCTTTTTAGTTTGCCAAAAAGATAAGCCTACTAAAAATGGCGCAAGCATCATCACGCGTAGCATTTTTTCTATCACGGCGGTGTCGGCTGCATTAGCGCTTACCGCGGTACCTGCTGCAACTACTTGCGCAACTTCGTGAATGGTTGAACCAACAAAAACGCCGTATGCGTGCTCGCTCAACCCCATATAATCAAACATAATTGGGTAGGCAAACATACTTAGCGTGCCAAACACCACCACCGTTGCCACCGCTACTGATACTTTATGCGCTTGTGCTTTTATAACGGGTTCTGTTGCCATTACCGCTGCGGCGCCACAAATAGAGCTACCTGCACCTATTAATATGGTTGTTTGCTCATCAAGCTTAAAAACCCGCTTACCTAGCTGTACTGCTAATATAAACGTACCAACAAGCATAATAACGTCGGTTAGTAAGCCATGCCAGCCCACGCCCGCTACTTGCGCAAAGGTAATTCTAAACCCAAATAAAATAACGCCTGCTTTAAGTAATATACTTTTAGCGTAATCAACACCTACATCGGTACGCGTAGCAATGCGCGAAAACACACTGTTGCCCACAATAATGCCAAGCACAATACCAATTGTTAAGGAGCTAAATTGCGCAGTTTGCATTATTTGTAACTTACTTAATGCAACAGATGCCCCCGCTAATACAACCACCAGCAGCATACCTAACCACCAGCGCGTATCACTGTACTGCTTAGTATTAATACCCAAAGGCTGAAACCCATTTTTAATAGCGCTAAGCATACTATTCCCTCACTTAAACCATGTTGATGTGTTGACTTAATTGTAAGAAAGCTCAAAATATAACTCCAATATATTAAAATCATGATTTGATAACTTAAAGTTATACAATTAAGAGTTATGCAATTTAAGGTTATACAATGAACTTACATGCACTTCGGGTGTTTTATACAGTGGCTAAATTGGGTAGTTTTTCAGGCGCAGCCGAAGCGCTTTTTATAAGCCAGCCTGCGGTATCAAAGGCTTTAAAAGAGCTTGAGTATCAACTAAACATACAACTTATTGAACGTGCATCTAAAGGTAAAAAACTCACCTTAAGCGAAGGCGGCCAAGCCCTATACGATCACGCACGTAGTATTTTTGCTATCGAAAAAGCCGCCGTTGACGATATAAAATCGCGCACGGGGCTCAAGCGCGGTACGCTCGTTATTGGCACCAGCACCACTATTGCCAGTTATTGGCTACCGCCTTATTTAGCTAAATTTTGCGCCCAATACCCACATATAAAAGTAGAAGTGCAAGTGGCTAATACCGCGCAAATTGAGCATGCGTTGCTAGAGTGCACTATCGATTTAGCATTGGTTGAAGGCACACCTACCGAGCCACATATAATAAGTAAGCACTGGCAAAACGATTTAATGAGTGTCGTTATACCGAGTAACGTTAAGCCCACTAAAAACTTAAAAGCATGGTTAAATAAGCAGTTTTGGTTATTACGCGAACCAGGTTCTGGCACGTTAGAAATGTCGGTAAAGTTATTAGCAGAGCACGGCATACAAGCAGAGCAAAGTATGCAACTAGGCAGCAACGAAGCCATAGCAAGGGCCGTCGCGCAAGGTATGGGCGTTGCTTTATTGCCAAACGTAGTCACAGAAGATTTAGTCCAGTTAGGTAAATTAACACGCCTGAGCCAAAAAAATAACGAGCAACTCTCTCGGCCACTTTATCAACTACATTATAAGGACAGGCCGTCATCACACGCTGCGCAAGCGTTCGAAAAAAGCCTGTTTAGTGGGTAGTGATTATGTGAGTGAAATTAGATCTGAGCTGTAAGGCAGGTAATAAAAAGGTTATGTAACATGAGTCGCTTGTAGTGGTGTTACCTTAATTTATTATATATAAGCCAGCTAGTTAAACCCATTGAAAGTACTAATAAATGAAGAACCAATGTTTCACGATTAAATTCACCAAATAGACTAAGTAAAAAAACAGGAAGTATACTTAAGATTAAAACTACCGGTAATTTAAATAAATTTAACTTTTGGAGTAATAAGCTAATAGGTAATCCGTAAATGAACATTAAAGGATAAAAATAAAATAAACTTCCCAACCCTATTGATACACCAAAACCAACTCCTGAAATTAATGAACTAACAGAAGTATAGTTTTCGATACCCGCATAGAAATAACAAAAACCAAGGACTGGTAATGCAATTAAAGGACTAAGAATCGCAGCAATCAAATTTTTACGTAGATCTTTAGACATATTAAGAAATGCTACAACGAGCTTGTAGATTAATTCGTTTTTTATTTGTTTTAATTGATATGCAAACCATAGCTGAATTCCTATTTTTGCTCAGCCAAAGGAGTTAAACCTCGACTTCACACATTAAAATACTCATGAGCTAGTCATAACAGCTAACCGGTAAGCTCTCATATTCCTAAGCTCTACTCACAAACCCTGTGTTAAATCTTGTGCTAACGTACCCGTTGGCTTTTCAACTACGCGAACTAACTCTTTGCCATTTTGTTTAACAATAAACGTAGGTGTGTATTGCAAGTCGTGCGCCTGTGCTATTCCGGCGTCGTCTTGCTTGTTGTAACCCACGGCCACATATTTAACGCTTGCAAGTTTTACCTTAGATTCATCAAGTAACTTAATAAGCTTTGGCACTTCGCGATGGCTGTCGTGGCACCAAGTGCCAAATAATACAACTAATGCCTTGCCTTCTAGCTTTTGCATTAGGGCTATATCTTGCTCGGTTGGCGTAAATGCGTTGTACTGCTTATTAAACTTATCGTAATCGCTTAACAGGGTTTGAGTACTTATCTCGCCTGAAAATGGCGCAGTAGCGGCATTACTTACAAGCGGCATGCTTAACGCGCACAATAAAATTAATTGTTTAAACATAAGGTTAAAGTAACTTTTAAAGTGAGTAATTAAGCTCACTATACTGAAGATTACTAAAAGTTTACACATTGTTTGCACCTTCTATTTTTATAGTTTGCCCACTTTAATAAAATAATAAGCGTGCATACATGAATATAAAACCTTTTATATTTTATTCAGTTATCGCCTCTACTACATTTTTATATGGCTGTGGCGGTACTGAGCAAACAACCGATAGCAGCACAGATCAAAGTACTGACTCATCATCAACAATCACGTCAACTGGTTTAGTTATTAACGAAATTGTCGCAAGCCCAAGCGATACAACCTACGATTGGATTGAGCTATACGCCACTGAAGATATAGCCGACTTATCGGTATTTTCACTTGTTGATGATAACGCCGACAGAGCGCCTCAAGCTTTACCCGCAGTAGCGCTTTCGCAAGGTGAGTTTATTGTTATTCAAGCCATTGATGAAACCGATACACCGCCCGATAGCGGTTATTACGTTACCTTTAAACTAGGCAGCGACGATGCGGTTACGTTATACGAGGACGGCACTGCTATCTCTGTACTTGATTGGGAAGAAGGCGAAGCCGCTGAAGGTTTTAGTTACGGCTTATACACCGATGGCACCGGCACCGCGCAAACACTAACGCCAACACAGGGCGCAGCTAACCAAACAGCCGATACCTCTACACTTGTTACCACGCTAATTGCTGAAGATGCGCCACTGCGTATAAACGAAGTAGTAGCAAAAGACAGCAGCGGCGGCGAGGACTGGATAGAGCTTTATGTAACAAGCAGTAGCGATGTTTATTTAGCAGACTACACACTAAGTGATGACAATAACGAGCAATTTGCTCTACCCGATATTACGTTATCGCCTGGTGAGTTTTACCGTATTTACGCAAGCACCGATGATTTAGGCGACCTGCCAAGCGTAGCGTTTAAATTAGGCGCAAGCGATACCGTCAGCCTTTACAGTAACAATGTAATTATAGAACAACTCGCATGGAAAAAAGGCCAAGCACTAAGTGGTTACAGTTATGGCCGCTACCCAGATGGCAGCGATGCAACTGCGGTATTAACTCCAACAGAGCTCAGCTCAAACAGCCAAGCAACCCACGGGCCACTCGTTATTAACGAAGTGGTGGCAAGTGCCGCAGACGATGGCAATGACTGGTTTGAGCTATACAATAACAGCGAAAATACAATTAACTTAGCCAACTACAAAGTTATTGATGAAAGCGACGACATAGACCCCGTAACCCTGCCCGACATAGATTTATACGCAGGCCAATACATTACTATTTATGCCACCGATGAAGATCCAGGTACTTACTACGTACCCTTTAAACTAGGCAAAGAAGACGAGCTAAGCTTAATACTCAACGATGAAGTAGTTGACTACATTGACTGGGATGAAAGTGATGTAGCCACAGGCTTTAGTTACGGCCTAAGTAGTAGTACAGGCTTTACTCATGCGTTTTTAACACCTACCCCAAGTAGTGAAAATACAGTTGCAACCGCCTTTACACCCACAGCGGTAAATACGCTTTCTATTACAATTAGCGACGAAAACTGGCAAGACATTCTAGATAACCCACTAGATGAGGAGTACCACGAAACCGCTATTACCTTTAATGGGGTAACACTCGATAGCGTGGCTATTCGCACCAAAGGCGGCTCAAGCTTAAGCAGCGTTGCAAACTCTAGCAGCGACCGTTACAGCTTTAAGGTTGATATTAACGAATACGTGTCGGGGCAAACGTTTTTTGGGCTAAAAAAATTCACACTACAAAACTCGTTCAACGACCCGTCGTATATGCGTGAAGTAATCGCCTACGAGCTAATGGATGAAATGGGCGTACCAACGCCTGAGCATGCCTACGTTAACTTTTATGTAAACGGCGAACTATTTGGTTTGTACTTAATGGTAGAAGCCGTAGATGGCGAATTTGTAGAAAAACACTTTGCCAACAGTAATGGCGATTTATACAAGCCAGATGGCACAGGCAGCGATTTACTATGGCTAGGTGACGACATACAAAACTACACCGATATAAACCTGCAAACCAACGAAGAGAGCACCGATAACGGCGCCTTTATTAACTTTGTAGAATCGCTCGATAAAGGCGAAACCAGTACCATAGATATAGATACACTGCTGCGTTATATGTCGGTAAGTACTTCACTGTCTAATTTAGATAGCTACCACGGGCCGCTTGCACATAACTACTATATTTATGATGACGATGGCGTATTTAGCATTTTGCCATGGGATTTTAACGAGTCATTCGGCACATTTAACATGAACTGTAATGGCGTAGATGTAAGAGAGCTTTACATTGATGAGCCTGTAAGCGGCGCATTAAGCGAGCGCCCATTAATTGCTAATGTATTTGCCGAGCAAAACAACCTTGATACATACCACAGTTATTTAACGCAGCTTATTAATGGCTCACTTTCAAGCGACACATTTAACGCACGCGTCAATGAAATAGCCGATTTAATTCGTGAGCACGTACAAAACGACCCAACTAGCTTTTATGGCTCAACTTACTTTGAGCAAAACCTAACCTCTACCACCGGGCAGTTTTACGGCTTAACCTCGTTTATGCAGTACCGCGTAGCAAATATGGCCGCGCAGCTTGATGGCACATTGCCCTCAGCGGGTGATGGCAGCGGATTTTGCTCAAGATAAACAATCCATCCTTTGTGCGGTGCCAGTACGCTGGCACTGCACTTTACTACTTTGCAATTTAATAATCTGAGAAAATTATGACAATTCAAGCACGTTTTAAGGATGAAATTTTTGAAAAGGACGCTTCAATATCACCAGTAGCAATTACTGCTATAAACACTAAAAATAAACAGGCACAACCTGAAAAGCCAAATGCCCGTACCCCATTAACAAGCTTAATTAACGAGTTACTTATTCCGTTTGAAGGTTACGGATTAAACGATCTTAACAACGCTAATTTAATGAACCGTGTAGACAGCAAGTTTATGCTACCACTATCGTTTTTACCTGAGCTGCTTACTCATATACAAGGGCAGTACCGTGTACTTGACATACAAGGAAAACGTTTATTTTCTTATTATAATCAGTACTTTGACACGCCCGAACTCGATTTATATAAAGCCCACCATAACGGTAAGCTTAATCGCTACAAAGTACGCCAAAGGCGCTATGTTGATACCGCTACCGAATACCTAGAAGTAAAACTAAAAAACAACCAAAGCCGCACAGTTAAAACACGTATAAAGCTCGAAAAAAATAACCAGCACGCTAACAACACGGCGTTTATTAAAGAGCAAATGCAAAACCACTTTGCACATTTAAACGTAACACAGCAAAGCGGCTATAACCGCATAGCCCTAGCTAACGAAGAAAAAGCCGAGCGCTTAACGCTTGATTTTAACTTGTGGTACAACACCCCAAAAGGCGATAACAAAATAACCTTACCGGGCTTTTTTATTGCCGAGCTTAAGCAAAGTAAAAAAACAAAACACTCGCCATTTTATAAGCTTATGAGCAAACACCACATATTCCCAGTCTCGTTTAGTAAATACTGCATTGGCTGTGCTTTGCTCTACCCCGAGCGCTTAAAAGTAAACCGCTTTAAACCTGTTTTAGCCCGTTTAAAACACCTTAACCGCACTAACCCACTTTTACCTTTAGAGAATAATTAAAATGACCAAATTAGATCTTATTTTTCTTTCCCGCTTTTTAATAAACATCTTATCGTTGGCTGTACTTTGTTATGGCTGTTACTTTCGGTTTAGTAAAAATGCAGTAGTGGCAGGCTCGTTTATTTTATTTGGCGTAGGCGTTTTTATTATTACCTTTTTACTGCACGGGGTTGATATGTCGATGGAGTTTGCCTTTGGCTTATTTGCCGTATTCACCATGCTAAGGTACCGCACAGAGTCTATTTCTATTAAAGAAATGACCTACTTATTCCTTGTTACTGCCATTGCTTTACTGACCTCTGTAGGGCAAATGAGCCTAATTGAGCTAAGTATTCTTAATGGCATTATTTGCTTAATTGCTTTTTTGATTGACTCAAGCGTATTTGTCAAACGCTACGAAGTACAAAGCGTGTGCTACGAGCGAATAGAAAACATAACCCCGCAAAACCAAGCCACACTCATCAACGATTTAAAACAGCGCACAGGCCTAAACGTAGTGGCCGTAGATATAGAACACATCGACTTTTTAAGAGACGTAGCGCAACTAAAAGTAAGTTACTTAGCTGAAAAACAAACAAAGGTAGCCTAACATGACCCCTAAACAAACGATTACTTATGCGGCTCTTTCAGCGCTTTGCTTTGTTAGTAACGCAAGTTTTGCCAAAATTAACGACGATATAGACCTAAGCGGCTATATCATGCTCGACTACAACAAATTTGATACCGCATTACTAGAGGGGCAATACGACAGCAACAGCTCAGAAAGCACCTCTGAAATACGCCGCGCACGGCTAAGTTTTAAATCAGACATAAGTAAAGACTGGAAAAGTAAATTTCAGCTTGGCTTTGCCGATGGCGAAACCGAAATAAAAGACGCCTACCTAGAATACTCTGGCTGGGAATTTGCCGATTTAACCATAGGCCAACAAAAAGAAGGTTTTGGCCTAGAAAAACTAACCAGCTCGCGTAAATTATTAATGCTCGAACGTAGCATGATAAGCGAAGCGTTTTCACCAGGGCGTAGCTTAGGTATTAGCCTTTCGGGAGACATAGCCTCAGTAAATTGGCAACTAGGCTATTACGAGCCCGACGAAGACGAAGCAACGTCTGTTGTTACAGGGCGCGTAACTTGGGTGCCATGGCAGCAAGATACTAACTTATTACATCTTGGCGTTGCATTTAGTGAAAGGCAGTACGATGGCAACGAATTTAGAGTGAATGAACCTCTTGAAGTTTATACCGCCGATTCATTAATAGAAGGCGATAAAATTAATGCCGATAACCTCTCGCAACAAGGCGTAGAGCTACTATGGCTTAAGGATAGATTTACCATGATGGCCGAGTGGCAACAAGCACAAGTAACCAGTATTGAAGAGTCAACCAATGATTACGAAGGCGGCTATTTGCAATTTGGTTATCAACTATCAGGCGGATACCGTAAGTATAAAAACGCAAAACTAGGCGCAAGCTCAGAGCCAGGCTGGGAAATCACAGGCCGCTACAGCCTACTTAAGCTCAAGCAAGAAAACCAAGACGCAAAAACCTACGCCCTTGGCGTTAACTACACCGTAAACAAAAACATAAAATTTATGGCCGACTACATTAAAGCCGATTACTTTGAGGCAGGCGGCACTATCACATCGGGTAATGCAATCTCATTAAGGCTGCAGTATTCGTTTTAATGGGCTTAGCGTGTTTAATCGGTTAACCTAAAACTATAAAGCCCCTGTGTTACACGTTACGTTTAATACAGGGGCTATTTTAATAGGGCTGTTATAAACAATATGATTATACACACTCTTTGAAAGTTACTTATCAAGCTGGTACTTACTCCACTAGCTTGAAAGTACTAATTACAGTGAAACTTAGTGAACAAAAGGTGAGCTATGGGCTAGTACAGGCCGCTATCGATAAACTAAACTTGCAAACGGGTTTAGGGGCAAAGTAAAAAACTTTTAAAAAAGTGTACTAAGGGCGAACTCGCTTTGCCTAATGTTAAAAGCAATGCATAGTAAAAATGCTACCCATGCCGAATCACTCTTAATTGCTTTGTTAGCTGCGTTTCAAAATTGGCAATACTTCTGGTGTTTCAGTATCTAGCATTTCCAAAACGCTTTTAAAGCCATGTATAGGTGACCACCCTAATTTGTCACATGCAGATGATGAATCATATACGCGATCTAAGCTTTGAGGTAGTTGCCAATCTCTTTGTTTAAATGCTAGCGCGATGTCAGGACATTGACGCTCGATGACAGATGCAGCATCAGTATATAGCGCTTCACAATCAGAAAGTTGAAAAGGTGTAGCGCCTGAGATTATAAAACGATTAAAACCACTTAAGCGTTTTTCCACAGAACATAAATGAGCGTTTGCTACATCACGAGCATCTATACCACGAGTAAGGCGAAATACTGCCATTAAATCCGCAGGTTCAGGAAAGCATCTCGACATTTGCAGCACAGTAACTGGAAGCTGAAACAACTTTGAAATTTCTTCTAGCTTAGCTTCAGCCGCAATTTTACTTTTATGATAAATCGACTTGGGTTGAGGAGTAACGTCTTCATTAATCCAACCTGCAATACCTTTAGGTGTTGAAGCATAGCCGTACAATGCAGTAGTGCTGGTAAAAATAAAGTGCTTAATACCTGCTTTTAATCCAGCCAGAGCGAGTTTCTCGGTCGCGTCTACGTTAATAGACTGAAACGCAGAATCAGGTACTAAACCCACATGGGGAGCGTGAAGAGCCGCTGTATGAATGATGACATCAACATTTTTAAGAGCCCGTTCAATCAGATCACTATCAAGAATATCACCAATGTAATCGGCTGTTGAGCAAGGCGTTTTATCAATGCCAACCACGTCATGGGTGCGCATTAATTTAATATAGATTGCACGCCCGACTCTACCGGCAGAGCCTGTTACTAAAACTCTCATCACCACACCTTACTAATGATTAGCCTCAAAGCAGCTAACAACCTTACTAGAGAACACTTACCCTATTTTAGCACGAAAACATCCCCATTTAATGAACTTATATCAATGGAAATAGTGTAAGCTATTGTCGGCTATAAATATTATGTCTTCTGAAGTTTATATAAGCATGTCAAAAAGCGGTAAATTTTCCCTTACTAAGTTAATAACGATTCATCAGAAAGACTATACCTCGCCCATAACCGCCCCAAAACATTTAAGGTAAGTATGAATTTTTAATTTGGAATCTCTATTTAATGCTTTGATTAGTTAAAGCCTAAAAACCAAATAAAAAACGCAAGCCCCCTATAAGGCGAGGCTTTGATAAGTAAGTTTCCAATAGGAGTCTGAATATTTCCCATTCAATGCTGGAATTGAGCTTATTTCTCAATTAACGCAGGAAGGGTTCACCCGTACGTTACTAGCCACTCAACTACATTAAAGGTATAAGGCTATAGTTAATTTGATAGGCGTACGCTGGCAAACTTCGCTAGTGCGGCATCAGCAGGCACTGGTATACCTTGATGTATTAAGTCAAGATTTGACCCCTTTAACCCTTTTAAGTCAAGATTTGACCCCTTTAACCCTTTTCTTACTTTCGCCCAAACTTGATCTAAACCCAAATAAAGCGGGGGGGAATTAGTCATACTTTTCCTAACCCCGTCCATCAGAACCTAGCAAGGACTTTAGAAGATTCATGTTCAAAAATGATTTTGATCGATCGTCTGCTGATCGCTCTTAGCCAAAGTTCGAATTATTGCTATAAACTGCACTTCCAGTTTAACTCATTTCTGCCCCTTTTCGAGTTAGCAAACTGCATATTTTGCAAATTGGTTTTGACCCATTACTTGTTTCGTTCGATTTACATCAGGAGTTATTGTATGAGATTAGGCCTAATTTTTTACATGTAATATCTATAAAATTTAGGCCTCATCATTATTTCTATTTTTACTCAAGAATGAACGGTTGAATTAGCCGTTGATCGGGCCTTTATTAATGGTAGTTAATGGTTGGTTCACGTCAAAAATCACACCGCGGACCTCATCCACGCCCATCTCTTTTAAGCGTGCGCTATGCATTGCTAGGTAAATCTCTGCGCTGTGTTGGTCTTCAAAAAGGTAAACACCACCAGCCAGTTTTTCGGCTTGATTTTCTGTCCATATTTTCCAGATCATACCTGGTTCATAGTTGATAGATTTTGCTAGGTCAACGAGTGCGTTCGACATCTCTTCGCCAAATGGGCCGTTAAATTCAAAATCGACTTGTAATAATTTCATGGTTATTTCTCCAAACAGATACATGGTATTGCGCTGAGACTCATGGTCAAATCGCAAACATAAGAGGCTTGATTGCCAGTTAGGATATATATTACCTGTAAAAAATAGACAAAAAAGTTCATAATATTGCCATTAACTGTCAGGATTTTAGACCGATGAAATTAAAAACAACCCTAGATCAATGGCAAACTCTTTATGAGATAGATCGTGCTGGAAGCATTCAGGCTGCGGCATTGCAACTAAATAAGAGCCATACCACGCTGCTTTATGCGTTGAGAAAATTGGAAGGTCAACTAGGTGTGTCGTTGGTTCAGGTTGAAGGTCGCAGAGCAGTGTTGTCTGAAGACGGTAAAGCGTTATTGCGCAGGGCTAGCAGCATACTAGAACAAGCGCGAGAACTTGAGCTGATCAGTGCGCAGTTAGCAAAGGGGGTTGAGTCTGAAATAGTGGTCGCAGTTGATCATTTGTGCTGTCTTGAGCGCCTTTATCAACCGATGGTTAATTTTCTAGCTGAAAATAACAGTACATCGATACAAGTGGTAGAAACTTCGCTATCGAAGACCACTGAAATGGTCTCTCAAGAAGTGGCCGATGTTGCCATTATTAATCTACCCATTACCAATTACCCTGCGGAAGCCTTTGGTTTTACCATGATGGAGCCCGTTGTGGCGAGCTCACATCCGTTAACTAGGATGACGTCTATATCGCTCAATCAGCTCTCGATGCTACCACAAATCGTGGTGAGGGATTTAGGTTCGGTTGAAAAGCTGGGCGAGAAAAAAGATGTGGGTTGGTTGAAGTCGAGTCAGCGTATTACGGTTGATAATTTCGACCATGCCTTTAGTGCGGTAGAACAGGGTGTGGGTTATTGCAGGCTGCCAAAGCATATTGTTGATAGCCGAGGTAGTGGGAAACTGGCTATTTTGAATGTGGAAAATGGCGGTGGTTATCAGGTTCCATTACATCTGACTTTACCTAAAGGGGCAAAAACGGGACAAGCTACAAAACGTTTTTATGAATTGCTTCTAGAGTCGGTCTCTAGATAAGTGGTTTTTGTAATACTCTAAATAATCCGTTGTTCTCTAATTTAGTAATGTAACTGACTATTTTTACCCAAAAATGAGTTAGCACCCATCTGCTATTCGCTCATAAACGCCTTGCTAAATTTTTAGCGTCAAATAACTTGGCCTATGAGGACAGTCTTTTAATACGGGTTCCAACAATATACCGCTATCCATAGTGTATTGAACCAAAAAAAATAAAGAATGAAACTTTAGATTGGCATCTCGATTTTACGTTTTATTGATTTTAAGCCTAAAAACTAAATTCCAAACCTTATGATAAAAACCCAAATAAGGAACAATAACACCACCGCTACAAGCCTTGCCACATATAGCTCTTCATTCCAGATGTGTGACAAACCATTCCAAAGTTGAATGAGAAAGAACATATAGCGATCTTTTTTGATCTAAAAACTGCGATTATCCACTTATGTGCAATTTGTCATAAAACTGCAATCAAAATAGGTGATAATTTAAACTCGAACTGTATTTTTTATAATCTAGAAGTTGAAGTAAATGAGCACACCAATGACGCAACTCACATTTGCGTTACAGTCTTTTGAAGATCCTCTCTCTGCGGCGATGGGCCACACAATGGAATACGAGCAGTTAACCTTACAAGCCAGTGCTATGCATGAAATAACGCTGCAATGCGTATTGCCCGACGACGCCCACGAAAACGATATTATTTCGTTGAGCGCAACGTATCCCAGTGCCCGTGATGCGCAATACTTTACTGAAAAAGCACTCACTAATGCCGATTTAGAGCGTGGCTATGTGTATTTAACCTTGAGTAAAATTACCCAAAGCCACTGCTTGGTAATGCAATTAATGCTGCACGGCTTAAACGCCACTTTAAAAAATAGTTTGCAGTTTGATATGCAAGTAACTGCATTTGAGGCAGGTTATAAAAAACAACAGCAGCTTAAAAGCCAAGTTAAGCCTCACGGCGTTAAAAAGTACTTTCGTAATATGAGCTCAAGTTTATTTTCGTTTTTTTAATGTGTTGATATACGAATTTACAAAAGCTTAATCAGCAAAACTCACTTTACCCATAGTCACCCCAACAATACCCTGCGCAGTGTTATTTAGGTGTTGCTGCTCACCGGCTAGGCATTCGTTTGCTAAAATAGCAAATAATACAGCCTCTTTTGCATCAGGGTCTATGCCCAAATCATCGGTATTTTTAAACGCTTTTATACTTGGGCACAGCGCATTAAGGTGCGCCATTAATAACGGGTTATGAATACCGCCACCACTTGCGTACACCACACACTCTTTAGCACTTTGCCCGCATTCATTTAACGCATTTGCAATTACCCTCGCGCTAAACATATTTAAAGTAGCCATTACATCTTCATGGCTTAAGTGCTGTGTATTTGTTTGCAGCTGAGCAGCATGCAAGTACGCTAAATTAAATACCTCTGGCCCCGTTGTTTTAGGCAGCTCAAGTTTAAAAAAGTCGTTGCCACACAATGCATTTAATAAGGGTGTATTTACATTTCCGGCTTTAGCTATTTTTGCGTCATCATCAAAGTGCATGCCTTTAAAATGCTGCTGCACGTACGCATCCATAATGGTGTTACCTGGACCTATGTCGCTACTAAATACGCTATTTGCATCACCGCTTTTAGGTAAAAACGTTAAATTAGCAATACCGCCCATGTTTAATAAAATGCGGTTTTCATTGGGATTTGCAAAAAATAAGTAATCGCCATATACCGCAAGTGGTGCGCCTTCGCCCCCAGCTGCTATATGTTTTTGCCTAAAATCGCCAATTGTTGTAATGCCGGTGGTAACGGCTATTTGGTCGCTGTCGCCAATTTGTAATGTGCCATTAGTAAAGCTTTTATGATTATGCTGCGACTGGGGGCAGTGGTAAATGGTTTGCCCGTGGCTGGCTATTACATCAATACTTGCCGGCTTTACCTGCCAAGTATGTAAGCACTGATTAACCATATCGCCATGGAGTTTACCTACCCACGGATGCAGTAAGGTTACTAGTTCTAAATCGCACTCTCGTTTGGCAAATACCTGCTTTATTTTAGTTTTATAATCGTTGTTATACTCAACGGTGGTAAAATTTAAAACTTCAATTTGCGTATTTATACCTGCGCCCGTTACTTTACACAGTGCTACATCGAGCCCATCTAACGAGGTACCACTCATTAAACCTATAATTAAACGGCTTGGTTTTTGGGCACTATTATAAAGGGCGGCTATGTGTGGGTGCATAAAGGTATCTTAAACAGGTATCATATTTTGCTTATATTAGAGTACTTTAAAACAAAGTTATAGGCGTAAACGGTTAATCTTTGTGATTGTGCAATCTCTAATTGCTTGCTAAGTTGCCTCGTATGCACCACACACTTAATTAAAACAATGATCACCCTAAGAGACTTTAAACAACAAGACGCACCACACATTATTAAAACCTTAAACGATGAAAAGGTTACGCGTTTTCTATCCTCTAAAATTCCGTTCCCGTATACGCAAGCCGATGCGGATTGGTGGATAAACCAAGGCGCTAAAAATGGGATTATTAAAGCCATTGTTGTAAATGAGCAATTTGCAGGGTGCATTGGCATAACGCCCGGAGAGTTTGAGTACAACCGCAGTGGCGAAATTGGTTATTGGCTTAATAGTCACTTTTGGGGGCAAGGAATAATAACTCACGCAATTACACAAATTTGCGATGAGGCCTTTAAAAACTCAAATCTAAACCGTATTTTTGGCGCTGTGTTTGCTGGTAATACCGGCTCTATAAAGGCACTGACTAAATGCGGCTTTGAAGCCGAGGCCATACTTAAACAAGCCATTTATAAAAATGGTGTATTTTACGATAGCCATATTTTTAGCAAACTAAAATAAACCATTTAGAATAAATACTCTGTAAAGGTTGAATTACCAGCCCCCCGCCCAAAACTCCTGTTATAAGGTACAAATTTGTACATACATATACTGCTTAGCGCGCATTATTGTTTATGCCAATTAGGTTATTAAACGCATAAACACTCGTTAAGTGGGTTAACCCAAAAGGAGATTTTTATGTCTGCAACTAGTCGTCAACTTACTTTAGCATCACGTCCGCACGGTGCCCCAACCGATGAAAACTTTGAACTGAAATCAGTAGATTTACCAGCGCTTGAGGATGGCGAAGTACTATTACGTACTATATACCTTTCACTTGACCCTTATATGCGTGGCCGCATGAGCGATGCTAAATCGTATGCCGATCCGGTCAATGTAGGCGATGTAATGGTAGGCGCTACCGTGTGCCAAGTAGAAGAGTCTAAAAACGATAAATTTAGCGAAGGTGAATGGGTACTTGCCTACACTGGTTGGCAAAGTTACGCCATTAGTAATGGTGAAGGCTTAATGCAATTAGGTAAAGAGCCAGAGAATCCTTCGTACGCACTGGGTATTTTAGGTATGCCAGGCTTTACCGCTTACATGGGCTTACTTGATATTGGCGCACCTAAAGAAGGTGAAACTGTTGTAGTAGCCGCCGCTACAGGGCCGGTTGGTGCAACCGTTGGCCAAATAGCTAAAATTAAAGGTTGTAAAGTGGTAGGCGTTGCTGGTGGCAGCGAAAAATGTAGCCACGCAGTTGAAAAGCTAGGCTTTGATGCTTGTATTGATCACAAAGCCGATGACTTTGCAGATCAGCTAGAAAAAGCTTGTGATAATGGCATAGATGTTTATTACGAAAATGTGGGCGGCAAAGTGTTTGATGCCGTATTGCCTCTACTTAATACCGCAGCCCGTGTTCCACTATGTGGTTTAGTATCACAATATAACTCTACCAGCCTGCCTGATGGGCCTGACCGTATGGGTATGCTAATGGGCCAATTGCTTACTAAACGTATTAAAATGCAAGGCTTTATAATTTTTGACGATTACGGCCATCGCTACGATGAATTTGCACAAGACATGCAAAAATGGCTTAAAGAAGGCAAAGTACAATACCGCGAACACATGGTAGAAGGTATTGAGAACACTGTAAGCGCATTTAACGATATGCTTAGTGGTAAAAACTTTGGTAAAACCGTGGTTAAAATTAACGAGCCTCTTTAAATTTTACAAAGCGTTACTGCACACGCAGTAACGCCAACAAGGACTGACATGATAAAACTACACCATTTAAATAAATCCCGTTCTAAACGTATTATTTGGCTTTTAGAAGAGCTAGATGTTGATTACGAAATTGTTGCCTACCAGCGCAACACAGAAACTTTTTTAGCCCCTGACGAACTTAAAAAAGTACACCAATTAGGTAAGTCACCTGTTATTGAAGACGATGGTTTAATTGTTACCGAATCTGGCGCCATTACCGATTACCTAATTACTAAGTACGGTAACGGAAAATTTGCGCCAAAGGCAGGCACCGCTGAATATGTAGATTATCAGCAATGGCTGCACTTTGCTGAAAGCTCAGCTATTTTACCGCTATTACTTAAAATGTTTGTTTTAAAAGATGGCGCTAAAACAACCTTTTTAGAAAATTACGCAGACGCAGAAACCGTTAAAGTAATTAGCTACTTTAACGACCGACTGCAAGGTAAACGTTATTTAGTAGGCGACACCTTAACTGGTGCCGATATTATGATGTCGTTTATTGTTGAAATTGTTAAAAACTCTGGTCAGCTAGGCCACTTTAAAAACCTCGTTAAATACGATGAGCAATTACAAAGCCACGAAAAGTTTCATACGGCTAATGAGCTAGAAGCTAAATACGATTAAGTACAAAACACAGATAAACCAAAGGGGCTTTTAAGCCCCTTTTTTAATACGTCTGCTTCAATGATTCCCAACAATGCACTCCTCCCGATAAAATTTGTAAAATAAATTAACAATTACCGGTCTATTATTGCTTAAATGCACTTTTTTGGGTGCATAATATTATAAATACCTCATTAATCACCTTTGGTTAGTGTTTAAATTGGAAAATAACTATGACAATCAACATGCGCCTAGTAACGGGCTTTGGCATTATTTTAGCTATGATGCTTATTTTGACTGTGATTGGTATATCGCGGGTAAGCCTTATTAATAGCAACATAACGCATATGACCGACGTAAATTCGGTAAAACAGCGTTACGCAATTAACTTTAGAGGTAGCGTACACGACCGTGCTATAGCACTTAGAGATGTAGTTTTAATAACCGAGCAAAGCACATTAAATACAGTGTTAACTGATATAAAAGAGCTGGATGCATTTTATCAAACCTCAAGTCGTGCTATGCATGCTTTAGTGAGTGAAATGAGCAGCGAAGAGCGCGCGTTAATAACTAAAATTAACCAAATAGAACAACAAACGCAGCCGTATATTAAAGCGGTTATTAATGCTAAAAATAGCGAGAACTTAAACGAGGCGTCGCGTATTTTATTAACCGATGCCCGCCCTGCATTTACGCTTTGGTTAAACACTATAAACCAGTTTATAGATTTACAAGAGCAAGCAAATCAGGCCACAACCGTTGAAACCCGCGAAGTAGCTAGCTCCTTTGCAGTATGGATGATTGCGCTTACTGCGTTTGCTATTTTAATTGGTGCAAGCGTGGCGTACGTAATTAGTTTGCGTATAAGAGATTCTGTAGGTGGTGAGCCACAAGAAGCCGCTAAAGTAATAGCGCTAATTTCACAAGGCGATTTAACTGCAAATGTAGATTCGTGCTGCCCAAATAGCATGATGGCCTCAGTAGCCGTTATGCAAAGTAAATTAAAAACTATTGTAGATAGCATTATTAATTCATCTGATGAGCTCTCTACGCACTCGGCAAGTGTTGCCTCTGGCTCACAACAAGCACTTAGCGCAGCCGATGCGCAGGTTACCTACACAAACTCTGCAGTAAGTAGCTTAGAAGACATGAGCCGCAGTATAAACGCAGTTGCAGGCTCTGTTAAACAAACTGAAGATAACTCAAAGGTAACCGCGCAATTATCGCAGCAAGGCAGTATTGCAGTGCAAAAGGTGGCAGCCGAAATTGAGCAAATTTCCGTAACGGTTAAAGCCACCGTACATCAAGTGAATGTGCTGCAAGAACATGTAAAACACATTGGCGATATATTAAGTGTGATCCGCAGTATTTCTGATCAAACAAATTTATTAGCACTTAATGCGGCAATAGAAGCAGCAAGAGCGGGTGAATCTGGCCGAGGCTTTGCTGTTGTAGCCGACGAAGTAAGGCAGCTTGCCCAACGTACAGGCGATGCGACCGGCGACATTGAAAAAATGATTTTACAAGTGCAAGAAAACACGCAAGCGTCGGTGACCGCTATGGAAACCACCGTACCCCAGGTAGAAAATGGCTTAACTCTAACCCACGAGGCAAATGAGCTGCTTAACCAAATACAACAACAAGCCAACGACTCATTAAATAATGTGCTTGAAATTGTAGAAGCCACATCAAACCAAGTAGCAACCGTTGCACAAATTAGTTCAGGCGTTGAAGAAATTGCCAATATGTCGCAAGAAACCAGCCAATCGCTTAATAACAATGCGCAAAAAGCCGTTGCACTAGCCGACCTTTCAACAACATTAAAACAATACATTAGTTACTTTAAAGTGAAGTAATTTTTTAACGCATACAACAAAGGGGCTTTCAAGCCCCTTATTATTTGCACGTATGTTTTTATTATGCCAATCCACATAATTAAGTGATCTATTTTGAGGATGGATAAACGTGTTGATAGCAATGCAAAAAAATCGCTATTTAGTTGTTCTAAATGAGAATTTTTTAACGCAGATAGTGGCACGTTTAGTCCCTGAAAACGATTAAGTATTATTACGGATTGGTATTAAATACCCGCTATTTCGCGCTCAGTAATACACTCGTTTGAGGCCATTTCGAACTCGCGGCACGTAAGCGGGCGGTTTTCGTAAATAGTACACATTAGCGTGTTACGGTCGAGTGCTTGGCACCAACCGTCGTCACCTCGTTTCATTACTTCGCTGCCCCACTTATCGTAATCAATGTATTGAAAAGGCACGCCCGTGTCGGTCACTATGCGCACTTCTAATTGGCAGCAACATGCCTGGCAATTAGCGCAGGTTACAGGCTCAGGTGCAGAGGAGATAGTTTTACTTGGAATAACAGTGTTAGGCATAGTGACTTAATAAAAAAGAGTAAGCCACTAGGATACAGGAACTCATACCAATTGCATTAAATAGCTATAAATTAGCGCGCTAGTAGTTTTGCTTTTATATCGCTGTAGCGCATTTGCTCGCAAAGCGCAAAGCCGCTCAGTTGGCGTACTTTATTACGAGCAAATAATGGCACACTCATGCCCGCTAAAAAGCGGCACTGAGTTTCAATACCTACACTGTGAATGCCTTTTATTGCCATGTGCGCTAAAAACTCATCCACTTTTTGATAAATAACGTCATCGGCAATCTGAGCAGGCTCTATTGAATACTCAAGCTTTACCGCATTACCACGGCATACACTGCAATGCCCGCATTGCGCAGGGGCATTATTATCATCAAAATAACGCGCTAAGTTATAACTTAAGCAACTTTGTAGCTCAAAAAAGCGTACCAATGCAGCTATACGTTTAATCTCGGCTTGTTCTTTTTCACTAAAATAGCTGTGTAATTGCTTTGCAAGCTCAGGGTTATTTATCACCTCACTATGCACTTTGTACACTTGGGTAATACGTTTGGTTTCAAGGGTTATTAGGTTTTTTTCGGCTAGGTAGTCAAGCGCGGCCACTACGCGTTTACGGTCAACCTGCGCGGCTTGTGTAAGGGTGTCGAAATTAAGCGTGCCCCATATTTTTTTAAAGTCGGTATGGCTAAATATTTGCGTTAAAAAGGCTTGGCGCTGCTCGTCAAACTGGCTCAGTAGTTCGTTTTTATCAACCAAAAACTTGTATTTAAAATCGGCGTAGTAAGCATATTGCGGCGTTATTGCGCCTTGCATCTCGAGTTGTACCAGCAATGTTTTAAGCGCTAGTTGGCGAATATTACTCTCGCTCGATAAGCTGTACTCTTGCATTTCCCATTGCTGCGGCTGGGCTTTAATATCGTTAATTACGTATTCAATGCCGCTAAGCTCAGGGGTGTCGCCGTACACAAAGTTTTCTACTGTGTTTAGGCCATCTAAATTAGCCAGGGTGTAGCAGTTTGATGGGTTGCCATCGCGCCCTGCTCGGCCAATTTCTTGGCTGTAGTTTTCAATTGATTTTGGTAAATCGTAATGAATAACAAAGCGAATATCTGATTTATCAACGCCCATACCAAAGGCTATAGTTGCTACTACTACGTTAATTTTACCCGCCATAAAATCATCTTGAATTTGCCACCTAAGTGTATCTTCAAGCCCTGCATGATATGCAACCGCCTGTATACCTTGCGCACTTAACGTGTTTGCTACTTGCTCAGCACTTTGCTGAAGCGTTACATACACAATTCCCGGGCCGTTTTGCGCACGCACTATGTTAGTAAGCTCAGTATTTTTATCAGCTGTTTTTACACTTAGTACGCTTAAATCAAGGTTAGCGCGGTAAAAGCCCGTTTGTACAATACACTCTGGGGCAATATTAAAACGCTCACTCATATCGCGTTTTACTTTTTTAGTGGCGGTAGCGGTAAGTAATAGTACCAGTGGAATATTTAGCTCTTCGCGGTATCGCGGTAGTTTAAGGTAGTCGGGTCTAAAGTTATGGCCCCATTCCGATATACAGTGCGCCTCATCTACCACCAGCATAGACAGCGCAACTTGTCTTATAAACTCTCTAAAACGCTCGTTTTTAAAACGCTCAACCGACACCATTAATACTTTAATTTTACCATTTCGCACATCGTTCATTACAGTGCTGCTTTGCATTTGGTCTTGGCCCGAATCAAGGCTTGCCGCGTAAATACCTTTGCTATTTAAAAAGCTAATTTGATCTTTCATCAATGCAAGTAAAGGCGACACCACCAAAGTTAAGTTAGGTAAATGCATAGCTGTTAACTGATAACACAACGACTTACCCGACCCCGTAGGAAATATAGCCAGTGACGACTGCCCATTTAAAAGCTGCTCAATAGTTTGCTGTTGCCCTGCCCTAAATTGGCTAAAACCAAAATGCTGCTCAAGTGATGTAATTAATGGCGTGGTCATAAATATCCTTTTAGGCTAGGGAATAGGCTTTAACAGCAAAAGTGCAACGTAAATGAAATATTTGCATATACCCCAAAGCATCTCAATATAAGAGTGCCTGTTGGCATTAAAAGCAATTTGGATTAACCATAAATTGCAAGTATTAGCGGCTTTGTTGCAACAATCAACAAACCAGAAAAACCTACTTTAGATCAATACAATAAAAGATTTAAAAGCATTTAATATCAGCGTTATACCCTACTAAAGCAAGCTGCCTTTTCTGTAAAGTAACGCCTTTATGTTAGGCCCCTGTAAAGCGCTAAATTTTTCATATCAAGGCAATTTAGACCTTAGTATACAACAAATAAGCTTATCAATTGCTGACATATGTTTTATTTAGGCGCAAAATACGCAGCAGATGCTCAATGGTGCTAACAGCCAAGCTAATTTTGTATACCCAAGTGATTTTTTATAAGCGTTATAAGCAGATTATTTGGGTATATTATTTTTTAAGGGCATTGCTATGAATATAACTAAACCTAAAATCGTCGTTATTGGCGGTGGCGCAGGCGGACTAGAGCTAGCAACACAATTAGGGCATAAATTAGGGAAGAGAAAACAAGCCGAAATTCTTTTAATCGATAAAAACCGTACCCACATATGGAAGCCGTTACTACACGAAGTAGCGACAGGCTCTATTGACCCCGATTTAGATGGCGTTGTGTATTCAGCCCACGCTGCAAAACATCATTATAATTTTCAGCTTGGTACATTTTGCGACATAGACCAAAGCAACAAAACCATTACCCTCGCGCCGCATCTTGATGAACTAGGCCACACTATTTTGCCAAAGCGTAGCGTACGCTACGATCACCTTGTTATTGCCATAGGCAGTGTAAGTAACGACTTTAATACCCCAGGTATAAAAGATCATTGCTACTTTTTAGACTCAAACCAGCAAGCTGAGCGTTTTCAGCATTCACTGCTCGACAGTTTTACTCGCCTGCATCAAGACGATAACCAACAGCAATCATTAAATATTGCCATTGTTGGCGGCGGCGCAACCGGCGTTGAGCTATCAGCAGAGCTTTACCATGTATCTGAACTACTGAAGCTTTATGGCCTTACAAATATGTCGTCTAAGCGTTTACATATACACCTAATTGAAGCGGGGCCGCGTATTTTACCCGCTCTACCCGAGCGCATTGCCGATAGTGCAAAACGCGAATTATTAAAGCTAGGTGTAAACGTGCGAGAGCAAACACAGGTTAAAGAAGCTACCGAGCAAGGGTTTATAACAAAAGACGAAGAACACATAGACGCCGATATAATGGTGTGGGCTGCCGGTGTAAAAGCGCCTGACTTTATTAAAGATTTAGGTATTTTTGAGCTTACCCGTAGCAACCAAATTAAGGTTAACGAGTTTTTACAAAGCACTGTAGATGAAAGCATTTTTGTACTTGGTGATTGCTGCGCCTTTACCCAAGAAGACGGAAAGCTCGTTCCACCGCGCGCACAATCGGCGCATCAAATGGCGCTGTGTGTAGAAAAAAACCTCATTGCGACTTTAAAACAACAGCCTTTGTGTGGCTTTAAATATAGCGACCATGGCTCGCTCGTTAACTTATCGCGCTACAGTACGGTAGGTAATTTAATGGGTAACTTAACCAGCAATACCTTTTTTATAGAAGGTAAAATTGCCCGTTTTATGTATATATCGCTGTATCGTATGCACCAGCGCGCCATACACGGCAGCGCAAAAACCTTTGCATTATGGATAAGCGAAAAAGTACTGCGTGTTGTACGCCCTAAAATGAAATTGCACTAGTACATATACACCAGCTAAATAGTCAAAAAGCTTTAATAGGTAATGTAAATTATCTTTTAAAGCTTTTTTGCTTTATGCGTATTTAAAAGAGTACCATGTAGATAAATATATTTGTGAATTCAAGGGATTGACGCTAATGAAAAAAGTACTTTTTGGGATTGTAACAATCACTGCCTTGGCTGTTTATTTTTTCCAAACTCAACCTCATTTTGAAGATGTTGAGCACACTGAAAAAGTGGAACCAACCACCACTGAGCCCAGTATAGTTAATAAAAAGAAGCCAAGTGAGGACTCACCCCTACAGGTAGTTAATAAACTAAAAAAGCAAATTAGCCTGTGTAGAGATCAATCACAACAACAAAGTACTAAAATACAAACCTTGAATCAGTCGCTTGTTTCATTTTTTGTAAGTGAACTCAAAAAAGGGACATCGGTATCCACGCTTTTAAAGTATTCAACTTTATCAAAGCTTAATCAACGCACATACATTGCCCTTTTAAAAGACGCCATTGTTGCTGGGCAAAAGCAGCAACTTAACATTACTCACTCTTTAAACGAGTTAGCTAGTTGGCAAGGTATTGAAGCAATTAAAAACCTCACCAACGACAAAGTAAAAAAACTACTCAAAGATTTAGGCAACAGTAGCACGGCTCCACCGGGGCTTACTATTAGCTTGCCTGTTGATGAAAATGTACAAAAAGAAACGCTTTACGCTTTATTAAGCAACACCGATACATTTACAACTTATGTGCAATCGTTTATTAAAGTTGAGGGCAGTGAGGTAATATCCCCAGCAACATTATTCGTACTTAACGCAAATAAACTCTCGCTTAAAGAGTTTGAGCAAGCTATTTCATCTAACCAATTTACAGTGAATGAAGTGGCTACCGCTATAAAAAATGATATACCTAATCAATATATTATTGCCCTTTTACAGCAAGTTCCCGCGCTAGATGCTATGCCGCTATACGAACAAAACACTGTTTTATATAACTTAGCTGATATTGCGGTCAGTAAATTTAATTTACCCCTTGTAGAAGCACTACAAGCAAAAGGGATTACGCCAACCAACGAGCCTGGTTTATTTACAGGGTTAGACGTAGCTATTGTAAACCTGCCAAAAAGCGGCAACTTAACCCTAGCCCCATTAGATACTAAACACACCCAGCTTTTGGACTATCTTAAAAAGCGTGGTTACAAGGCACATAGCGGCAATGCGAATAACGACCTAAATAACCAAGGGGTATTTTTTGTAAATGACTTTATTTACCAGCAAGGTGCCTATATTAATAAGCAGGACAACCCTACGCAATACGCTTACTTTAGCCCTATAGGTAGAATAAGCAATGCAGAGTTACCTAAAGTAACAACTAACGATAATTCTGCCATAGCTACTTATTTAATAGACCTAGAACAACAAAAAAATGAGCTACAAGCGCGTAGTAGCAATTGTAATGATCTACATAAAGAGTTAAAAACCGCCGAACAGTTGGTTGATACAAGGCAAGCTTACAATCAAGTTTGGAATGCAAATGAAGAACACGGTGATAACACCCCAGCCGTTTTGCACGCAATAGACCCTGTATTAGTTAACTACTGGTTTGCTTCACAAAACAATCAGCATTCATACGGTAGAAGCCAAAGCACATTTAGCGAACTATTATCTAAAGAGCAATACCAAAAAGCGTATGAGTACAGCCTTAGTACAGTATTAACTCAAGCCGAAACGGATACGCTTTTTTCTTTATTACTGTTAAAACCTGATGATTTAATCACTCTTTGGCAAAGCCGAGTAGAACCTAAGCCACCGAGTGATTTACTTCGATTGAGCAAACTTCCACTTAGTCAATGGCAAAAACTAAAACACGCTGGTTTTGATTTTTCGATTACCGACGTGTATGGCCGCGACGTATACCTTCAAGCAATGTTTGCCTCAAACGATATAGTGCAATTTTTAATTGATAATAAAATACCCTCTGATACAAAAAAGCTGGGCGTAGATATACTCGACCTAGCGCTAGAACAAAGCTATAACCAAGGGAAATTAAGCAAAAACGTTCCACTAGCGCTACAACTTGTAAAGGAGTTTGAGCCAAACCACTTAGCCCGCGTAGCACGATTAAAAATGTTTTACCCTGAGGTTTATCAGCAGTTAATTCAGCTAAAACCAGCGCTTAAGCCTGCCCAAGGCACAGAGCTAAATCATTATATGTTTGATAATCACTAAATAACCCGCCAAGCACGCTAATGCCCTTAGCGTGCTATATAGCTAAATTAATGTCTTTAATATTTAACATTGCCTGTGTAGAGTATTTAAAACAATTAAAGGATTAGGGCTATGACGGGTAAAACGCTAATTTTTAATTTTGATGGTACCGGGGGCGAGCCTCGCGATGCAGAACAATTTAGTTCAGATCATTTTAAAGAAGACAGTAGTATTTCTAATATTCTTAAGCTGCATTTATTATTAGGCGGCAAGCTCGATGACTCCCCCACCACCCCATTTACAAACCAGCTTAGTTTTTATTATCAAGGTATTGGCACCAAAGGAAGCCGCCTAAAACGTATTTTAAACCAAACTTTAGCGCCACGTGGTGACGATGTTGCCAGTATTTTAAATCAAGCCATGCGTGATTTTAAAACGCATTACCAACTAGGCGATACCCTTTTACTTACCGGTTTTAGCCGGGGCGGCGCACTTGCACGGCGTTTTGCAAAAATCCTAGAGCCTTTAATTAGCGATAATGTTTACGTATGTGTATTTGATACCGTGGCCTCAATTGGTTTATCAAAAGTGAGTAAAGCAACACGCGGAGCCCAGCATGTTATTTTTGAAAACCACACCATTGCCAAAAATATTTCGCAGGCACTGCACTGCGTAGCACTTGATGAAAAACGCCGCGCATTTGAACCCACCCTAATGAACCATCAAAATAATATTACCGAGCTTTGGTTTGCAGGGGCGCATTCAGATATTGGCGGTGGTTATTACCGCGATGGCCTAGCTGATATTTGCCTGCGCTATGCGCTTGAATGGTTAATTGAGCAACCACTTAAAATTAGTTTATTAACCAGCCACGATATTGACTACGAAACCTTATTGCCTGGCACTAAATTAGTTGACCAAGACGATGTAACCGTAACGCCCGATCCTCTGGCTTTAAGCCATCAGCAAAATTACTTTTGGTTTAATTCCATTTTTAAATTGGTCGACAGGGAATGTTGTGTACTGATTAATAACGAAGCAAGCAACCTTGAGCCATTAGTTCACCAAAGCGTGGCTACACGGATTAATAAACTAACCAGTTATCGCCCAGAATCGCTTAAAAAACGTCATTACAAAATGAGTTATAACGACGGCACAACATTAAGCTTTGTCGGGTTAAGCCCCCACATTGCACTCGCTAACCAAAATATGAGCGTGCTTGGGATTAATCAAAGCCAAGATGTAATGGTATTTGCCTCAGAGCAATATAACACCACCGGTTTAATGCTTGAGCAAGGCGCTACGTATCGCTTTACACCTTATCCAAACCAGTTTTGGTACGACGATGGCGTAAAGTGTACTGCCAGTGGGTGGCATCGCGATAACGTGCAATTAGGTGTAAAAGAAATCCCCATAGCATTACTTGAACCATTTAGACGACTTCCTCGCGCACAATGGTTTTCTTTAGTAGGTGCTATAAATCAAAACGATGAACACCTGTTTGAAATTGCTGGTGGCAGTGACATAAAAGTAGCTAAATCCGGTGAGTTTTGTCCCTTTGCCAACGACTTAAGCCGCTTTTACGGCGCTAATGCAGGGAGAATAAAAGTAAAAGTAACCCGCATAAGTTAAATGGGCTGTAATAGCGCAGCTAGCTGGCGTTTTAAAAGCAACGCTTTAACAGAGGTATAAAGTGATTGTTTCACCACCGAGAAGCGAAGGAGAATACCTGGAGAAGTGACT
>NZ_LKDV01000026.1:0-63201 GCF_001401875.1 Pseudoalteromonas sp. P1-13-1a
GGAGTGGCGGAATTGGTAGACGCGCTGGATTTAGGTTCCAGTATCTTAGGATGTGAGAGTTCAAGTCTCTCCTTCCGCACCATGTTCTTAATTAGAACTAAAACTCATCCAAATTTAAAGTTGGGATATCGCCAAGCGGTAAGGCACCAGGTTTTGATCCTGGCATTCCCAGGTTCAAATCCTGGTATCCCAGCCACTTTCTAAATTA
The DNA here is from genome assembly GCF_001401875.1 of Pseudoalteromonas sp. P1-13-1a. Classification (NCBI taxonomy): domain Bacteria; kingdom Pseudomonadati; phylum Pseudomonadota; class Gammaproteobacteria; order Alteromonadales; family Pseudoalteromonadaceae; genus Pseudoalteromonas; species Pseudoalteromonas sp. P1-13-1a. The sequence goes on from NZ_LKDV01000026.1 coordinate 209, forward strand.
TCCTGTATTTTTCCTCATTAGCATATTTGTGTATAAATTCATTTATATTAACTGGCTTGCTAAAATAATACCCTTGTAAATAATCACAATCCATTAGCGTTAATGTTTGTTTAAGATCGTTATTTTCTATTCCTTCTGCAACTACTTTACAATTAAGCCGTGTGGCTAAAAACAATGTCGACTCAACAATCGCATAATCAGCTATTTGTGTAAGCATATCTTTTATGAATGATTGATCTATTTTTATTTGGCTTACAGGCAACTCTCGCAGTAATACTAAAGACGAAAAACCAGTACCAAAGTCATCTACACTAAATTCAAACCCTCTATTATTTAAATTTTGCATCATTGTGCGAGCGGCTTCTAGGTTTGTCATCATAGCGCATTCGGTTATTTCAAATATAATCGCGTCGCTTAGTGTTGGGTCATGCTTTACTAGCTCTTCAACAAACTCGTAAAACTCTGGGCTTTCTAAATCTTTAGTTGAAAGATTCACGTGCAACTGCCCTATAAAGCCAGCTGCTTTTAACGCTTTTAAATGTTTTATTGTTTCGAGCAGTACCCATTTTGAAATATTCAATATCAGCCCACTTTGCTCTGCAATACTAATAAACACTTCAGGGCTGATAAACGAGCCATCGCTTTGCGGCCAGCGTATTAATGCCTCTGCACCATGTACCTCGTTAGCTTTAGCATCAAAAATAGGTTGCAAGTAAAGCTCAAACTCATGGTTCTGAATCGCTTGTTTAATACGCGAGGTCATATTTGAAAGCTCGTTAGCACGAGCGCTCAGCGCCTCAAAGTAATGTACGTACAGTTGGTGCGTAGCTTTGGCTTCATGCAGTGCTAAGTCAGCTTGTTTTAATAACTCATTAGCATGCGACGAATGATTAGCAAAGGTGGTTATCCCGACAGTAACGTGGACACGTAAGCTGTGCTCGTAAATGTGAAATGGATGCTTGGTTGATTTTTTTATCGCTTCAATGCATAAATCAACAGTCTCATTAGTTGAGTCATCAATAATAAGTGCAAATTCATCGCCGCCCAAACGATATAGCTTAGCTATGCCGATAATATTATGACTGAGAGTTTTCGAAAAAATGCTGAGCAACATATCCCCTACTTTATTGCCGTATGAGTCATTAACAGACTTAAAGCGGTTTAAATCTATCAGCATTAAATAAAACGAAGGCTCGTACTTAACGTGTTTGTTAAGCACTTGGAAAAACTTTTTTCGATTAGGAAGGCCGGTTAAACTGTCGTTTTCGGCAAGGGTTCGTTGGCGCTTTGCAAAGCGGTCTATTTTTAAAATACTTTTATAACTAAGCTGAATAACTAAATATACAAAAGCCCCGCCGCCAAACAAAATGAGTGATACACTCGTTGCAATAAAGCCGTCAATATCGTTATTTACAAAATAATAAAGCACATACCAATAACCCACTATAAAGCTAAAAATAAGCGCTAGTAACAAAATCCACGATACACGGTTAGTTTTTTTACAAATTTTTATTGTAGGCACAATACTAAGCGTTAATAGCAAAGCGCCAACGATGAGTATAAAAATAAAAAAATTATCCACAAACACACTACTTTTATTTGATTAGTAGTTTGAGTATGGCAAAAAAATGTAATAACGGAATAAATTAATAGCAGATGTTCTAGTTACGTCAGAAGGGGAGTGATTGGCTGTGCATTTGTGCAGTTAGCCAATCACTTAAGTTGATTTAATTAAGCTCTCCACTAATGGCATATTTTAATACCCAGTTTTTTAAAGGGCCGGTATTGTTAGCCATTTTTAAAAACTGACTACGCGCCCATTTAAGCGGCGTAATGTGATTAGAAAAACCAAAATAACACGCATCCATCATGCTCATCATTAACAGATTAGCCTTACGGCGGCTTCGCTCGTACTCTTTTAGCTTTATCGGGCAGCCAATATCATCAGCACCTTCAAGCTCCTGTGCCAGAGCAACCACATCTTGAAAACCTAAATTAACGCCCTGCCCTGCTAATGGATTAATTGTGTGTGCTGCATCACCCACTAGCACTACTCGCCCATTAGAGTAATTATTTGCATGCTGGCGAGTAAGCGGAAATACCGCATGGCTTTGTACCTCAAAATCGCCAGCAAGGGATGGAAATTTATTTAAAATATGCGCCTTAATTTGCTCAGCCGTTAATCCTTTAAACTTTTGTAAGGTGCTAGCGCTGTCGTACCAAATTAAATTTGCGTAGGGCGCCTGCATCGGTAGAAATGCTATAGGGCCTGTAGGGGTAAATTGTTGCCATGTTTTTACTTGCTGCGGCGCATCAAGCTTTATTAGTACACCCATGCAATGCTGCTGATATTGCCACCCCGTTACACCAATATTAGCTTTTGCACGTAGCTGTGATTGCCCACCATCAGCTGCTATAACTAAATCAGCAGTATAATGGGTATCGCCATAAATAAGGGTGATTGACGCACTATCTTGCTTAATAGCCGTTAAGGGAGCTGATTGCTCAATAACCTCAATGTTATAATGTGCAAACTGCTGCCAAAGGCTTGCTTGTATTAAATTGTTTTCAATTAAGTGGCCTAGGTGCGAGGTATTAATATCATCACAATCAAATAATAGGTTGTCGCCACCACGTTCAAACGCTTCTAACTGCTGATAAGGCGCTAAACGGTTTTGCCTTAAAATAGGCATAGCCCCTAGCTCATCCAGCAAGTTTTCTGAAAAACGATTAATAGCCGATACTCGAATATCTACTTGTTCACTTGCTAAAATAGCGTCGGCGTTTATCAGTTTTTTTTCTATTATTTGTACTGATTTTCCTTGCTGAGCAAGCTTTATTGCCATGGCCGCTCCGACCATCCCTGCGCCTACAACAATCACTTTGTTTTTAGTCATGTTTTTCATCATTTGGTTAATACGTGAAACTGTTTTGATTGTACCGTAACTCACAGGATGTATGCGAGAGTATATAACTATCACGCTATTAAACTGCCTATGTATTGATTTGAGATCACAAACATGAAAACTATACTTGGATCTGGGCGGGTATCCAGCTAAAATACGCGTCCTTTAAGTGAGCAACCTTGCTCCTTAATCCCGTTTTAAGCACATTTTTGTGCCACTACCGAATTGAACACGAGGCTATATTTCAATGAGCAAAAAGCTGCATATCAAAACTTGGGGTTGTCAGATGAACGAGTACGACTCTCAGAAGATGGCTGATCTTTTAGATTCAACCAACGGCTACCAGCTAACGGAAGAAGCAGCAGACGCCGACGTTATTTTACTTAATACCTGTTCAATTCGTGAAAAAGCGCAAGAAAAAGTATTTCACCAATTAGGCCGCTGGAAGTTGTTAAAAGACGACAAGCCAGATTTAATTATTGGTGTAGGTGGGTGTGTTGCCTCACAAGAAGGTGACTCTATTCGCCAGCGTGCCCCCTTTGTTGATGTTATTTTTGGCCCGCAAACTCTGCACCGTTTACCAGAAATGATTAAACAAGTGCAAGGCGACAAAGGCTCATCGGTGGTTGATATTTCGTTCCCAGAAATTGAAAAATTTGACCGCTTACCAGAGCCAAAAGCAGAAGGCCCGTCTGCATTTGTATCAATAATGGAAGGGTGTTCTAAGTACTGTACTTTTTGTGTTGTACCTTACACCCGTGGTGAAGAAGTTAGCCGCCCATTAGATGACGTATTATTAGAAGTTGCACAACTTGCTGAGCAAGGCGTACGTGAAGTAAATTTACTAGGCCAAAACGTAAATGCATACCGCGGTGAAACACACGATGGTGAAATTTGTTACTTCTCTGATTTAATTCGTTACGTAGCAGCAATTGACGGTATTGACCGTATTCGTTACACCACTTCGCACCCGGTTGAATTTACGCCAGATATTATTGATGCTTACGCCGATGTACCAGAGCTTGTAGATCACTTACACCTACCTGTGCAAAGTGGTTCAGACCGTATTCTTAATTTAATGAAACGTGGTCATACAGCGCTTGAGTACAAATCAACAATACGTAAACTACGCAAAATTCGCCCTAATTTAAGCATGTCGTCAGACTTCATTATTGGTTTCCCAGGTGAGAGCAAAGCCGACTTTGAAGCCACCATGAACCTGATTAACGACATTGGCTTTGATATGAGCTTTAGCTTTATTTACAGTGCGCGTCCAGGTACCCCTGCCGCCGACTTGCCTGATGACGTATCAGAGCAAGAGAAAAAAGAGCGCTTATACCTACTACAAAATCGCATTACGCAAATGGCACAGCAAATTAGCCGCCAAATGTTTGATACAGAGCAACGTATTTTAGTTGAAGGTCCTTCTAAAAAGAACCCAATGGAATTACGTGGCCGCACCGAAAACAACCGTGTAGTTAACTTTGTTGGCCCACACACAGTGATCGGTCAGTTTGTTGATGTACGTATCACCGAAGCGTTACCAAACTCTTTACGTGGCGATTTAATTCGTACAGAATCAGAAATGAACTTACGTCGTGATGTTGCTCCTTCAGCTATTTTAACAAAAGCGGCAAGCGTGGAGCCAAAAATCGATACAACCAACGAAATTGGCGTAGCTACTTTCGTACCGTAGTTGTATAAATTCATTGCGCCAGTAACGCTTACTGGCGCACCCGAATAGGAAGTAATTTTGAGTAATCAGTTAAAAACATTAGAGATTTATTTAGAACCTGCCGACAACAAACGCCTTTCTTCTTTATGTGGACCGTTTGACGAAAATATCAAACAAATTGAACGCCGCCTAGGTGTTGAAATAATCCACCGCGACAACTTTTTTAAAGTAACAGGTAAATTGCACTCAAGTGCCGCGGCCGTAGAAATTTTAAAAAACCTTTATGTTGATACTCAGCCTGTTCGTGGTGAAATTGGTGAAATAGAGCCCGATGACGTTCATTTAGCCATTACCGAATCAAAAGCCCTAGAACAAGACGTGCCGCAAAGTGCCTACGGCAAAGAAATGTTTATTAAAACCCGCCGTGGCGTAATTAAACCCAGAAACGATAACCAAGGTTTGTATGTTGCTAATATTTTGCACCACGACATTACCTTTGGTATTGGCCCTGCCGGTACAGGTAAAACCTACCTTGCTGTTGCCGCCGCAGTTGATGCCCTAGAGCGCCAAGAAATTCGTCGAATATTACTTACCCGCCCTGCGGTAGAGGCCGGCGAAAAACTAGGTTTTTTACCAGGCGATTTAAGCCAAAAGGTCGACCCATATCTGCGCCCGCTTTACGATGCGCTATTTGAAATGCTTGGCTTTGAAAGAGTAGAAAAACTGATTGAAAAACACATTATTGAAATTGCCCCACTTGCATACATGCGTGGACGCACATTAAATGATGCATTTATTATTTTAGATGAAAGCCAAAATACCACCGCTGAGCAAATGAAAATGTTTTTAACCCGTATAGGCTTTAACTCTAAAGCAGTAATAACGGGTGATATAACACAAGTTGATTTGCCACGCGGTGCGCGCTCAGGCCTTCGCCACGCAATAGAAGTACTTAGCGATGTTGAAGAAATTAGCTTTAACTTTTTCCAATCGCACGACATAGTTCGCCACCCTGTAGTTGGTCGTATTGTAGAAGCCTACGAGCGTAATGACGAAAGCGAGCGACTAAAGCGTATAGAAAAGCAAAAAGCCAAAGAGCAACTTGCCGCTCAACAGCCGCCGTCGACTAAAGAGTAATATTGTGAGCACCGAATTAGATTTACAAATAGCGTGTGAGTTTGACAACCTCCCAAGCGAAGAACAATTTGCACTGTGGGCCGACAAAGCCCTGAGTAAGTTTCGTGATGAGTCTGAGCTGAGCATTGTTATAAGCGATGAAGCCCAATCACAACAATTAAACAACGACTACCGTGGTAAAAATAAACCAACTAATGTGTTGTCGTTCGAATTTGAAGCACCGCCAGGCATTGATTTGCCATTAGTAGGTGATTTAATAATTTGCCCAGCCATTGTATTGGCCGAGGCAATCGAGCAAGAAAAGTCATTTCATGACCACTTTGCCCATATGGTTATTCATGGATGCTTGCATTTACTTGGATTTGACCATATAAAGAGTGAAGACGCTTTTGAGATGGAAAGCATAGAAAAGCAATTACTTGCAGAGCTAAACATAGCTGACCCATACCGGGACGAAATTTAAATTAACGGAGCATTTAGACGCAATGAGCGACGATAACTCGCAATCTAGCCAGGGTTCTTCTGGCAAAACGTGGATGGGCCGCATAGCCCAAATGTTGCAAGGGGAACCCCAGAATAGAGAAGAGCTGGTTGAAGTAATTGCCGACGCGCAAGAGCGTGACGTAATCGACCCAGAAACCAAAGAAATGATTGAAGGTGTGCTTGGTGTATCCAAGCTTAAAGTGCGCGATATAATGATCCCGCGCTCACAAATGGTCACACTTGAGGTCGACAGCCCCCTTGAAGATTTGATCCCCATGATGGTCGACTCCACCCACTCGCGTTTTCCGGTGGTGTGTGAAGACAAAGACCACGTTGAAGGTATTTTGCTCGCAAAAGACTTGCTGCCGCTTATTTTAAATAAAGATGAGCACCTACCCTCACTGCGAGAATATTTACGCCCTGCCATGGTAGTGCCTGAAAGCAAGCGCGTAGATACCCTACTAAATGAGTTTCGCCAGCAACGCTATCACATGGCAATTGTCATTGACGAATACGGCGGTGTGTCGGGCCTTGTCACCATTGAGGATATTCTTGAAATAATCGTTGGCGAAATCGAAGATGAGCACGACGAAGAAGAGGATCAACAAGACATTCGCCAACTTGCTAAGCATGTATACGTAGTACAAGCGCTCACCCCTGTTGATGACTTTAATGAGTACTTTAAAACAGGTTACAGCACCGATGAAGCCGATACCATTGGCGGCACGGTACTACACGCATTTGGCCATATGCCAAGTCGCGGCGAAACAATTGAAATAGACGACTATCAGTTCAAAGTAACTAATTCTGATAACCGTCGTATTTTACAACTGCAAGTCACCGTTCCTAAGGTTGATGAAAACGACAGTGAAGAAACTACTAACTAAACTCACCCTGTTAGTAAAAGATAAAAAAGCATGGCTCGCACTGGTTGCGGGCCTTATTTTAACTTTTGGCTACGCCCCTTACCAAATTTGGCCCATCGCATTTTTTAGCATTGCCGCCATTATTTTTTGTATCAACCCAAACAACACAGGTAAAGCGCACGCAAAAAGCGCCGCTAAATATGGCTTTATATTTGGCTTAGGCTGGTTTGGCGCAGGTATTAGCTGGGTGCATGTATCTATTGCCACCTTTGGCGGCATGCCGCTTATAGCATCGATCTCGTTAATGGCTTTACTGTGCTCATATTTAGCGCTGTTTCCAGCACTCGCGTTTTGGGCTGCAACTCGCTTTGCAAGCGGCCCTAAAAGCATGGGTGCACTGCTCATTGCCACCATAGCCATGAGTGAATATTTACGTGGGCACTTACTAACTGGCTTTCCGTGGCTAAGTTTTGGCTATACACAAACAGATGGCCCGCTCAGGCTACTTGCGCCCTTTATTGGCGAATTTGGCTTAACGCTTACCTGTGTAGCTATTGGTTTTGCCCTTTACAGGCTCACCCAAAAAGAGTTTAAAACCCCACTAATAAGCGCAGCCGCTTTAGCGTTACTCGTTATTGGCGCATTAAATACCGGTAATAATCGCTACTCTGGCAAAGAAATGTCGACCTTATTGGTGCAAGGTAATATTAAACAACACCTGCGCTTTGAACCCAGTGAGTTTTGGACCACCATGAGTAAGTACCAAGACCTAACGCGCCCACATTGGGATGCTGATCTTGTGGTATGGCCCGAAGCCGCGGTGCCCGAAATAGAAGCCCTGGCCGACACCTATTTAGCCAATTTAGACAGCGCGGCCTCGTTTAATAAAACCGCGTTAGTAACCGGTATTGTTGACTACCAGCTCGACACCAAAACCATTTACAACACCCTTATTGTGGTCGGTAATAAAGAGCACAACGACGAGCACGGCCATTACCGCTACCTAGACAAAAACCGCTACCGTAAGCACCAGTTGTTACCTATCGGCGAATTTGTACCATTTCAGGATATACTACGCCCTATAGCACCATTGTTTGATTTACCTATGTCATCGTTTACCCGTGGCGATAGAGTGCAAAACAACTTACGCGCCAATGGCTTTAACCTGCTGCCAGCCATTTGCTACGAAATCGTGTTTGCCGATTTAGTGCGCGGTAATTACCAAAGCGACTCAGACTTACTCTTTACGGTAAGTAACGATGCCTGGTTTGGCGACTCCATCGGGCCATTGCAACACATGCAAATAGCCCGCATGCGCGCATTAGAGTTACAACGCCCGCTGGTACGTGTTACCAACAATGGCGTAAGCGCCGTATACGACCCAATAAGCCACACACAGCAAACCATGCCACAGTTTGAAGCGGCGACCATGAAAGCCAATATAAAGCTTATACAAGGCGACAGCGTATACAGCCAATATGGCAATGTGTTTGTATGGGGATTTGTGTTGTTATTAGTGATTGGTGGATTTGGGGTTAGATTTAGGAAATAAAATAGGGTTGATAGCTGTGTGAAAACAGCTATTGAAAGAAAGGTGTCCTGTTGGGGTTCGCTTCGCTCTACCCAACCTACACAAATTACTTTTTAATCCAACCTATGCTTAAAATATAGCGAGTACCTTGCTCTATTTTTAATACTTGGTGCCGCTCAATATCAGGCCTGAAAAGTTTAACTCGGCTGTAATTCATAATTGGATTTTCACACAAAAACTCACCACCTTTCGCAGCATGCTTCAATACAATATTAAGCCTAAAATGTCTGCCAGTTTTAACTTTATCGGTATGCGGTTTTATTTCACTCCCCTGCGGGAATTTAATTAAGTAAGCATCAAATTTAAAAGGGAAGAGCATGTAGCACAATAACATTTTATCGTAGCCCGACTTTTGTCGGCCACGTTGCCAACTAAATAATTTATTTGCCATAAACTACACTTTCACTTGTTCTTAAAATCCCATAGAAAGAATATCAAAACCACTTAACTTTTAGTTCGGCGAAGTGCACTCTTCTTGCTTGTGGGCTCAGTAAATTACAGTGAATATCAATATAGCTACTCTTACTTGGTTCTATAAACATGTCATCGCTTTTGCCTAAACAATTTCCAACAAACTTTCCGTTTTCATCAAATGTGGACGCAATAACACCACCAGCATAAATGCTTTCGTTGCTTATATTTTTTAACTCTGCAGTAATTCTTACGCGCCCATTTTCTTTAAAAATATCAGAAAGGGTAAGTTTGTAATCATTACTTAAATCAGACGCGCTATCTAATGCTTTATTAGAAACCAGCTCTTTAAATCCACTATCCACCTCAGCAGCTATGGTAAGCGCGTATACACTGATGCCACCTAGCGTTGCTATTACAAACCCTACTCCCCAAAAAAAGCCTTTTAAAGTCTCATTAAAATTAGTACTCATTTAGTTCCTTTTTAATTTTTTACCACTGAATTTCATTAACGATGTATCCAAAGTAACTTTTTTCACCGACTAAGTTTATTCTCTTATTTCTAATTTTTTGTAGCTTGTGCGTATCTAAGTACCATCTAAATGAGCGTTCCTCGCCAGAGGATAAATCAATAAGGTTCAACCTTATACATTGCTGCTCATCATTTATAGTACAGGCACTTACATCGGTTAATAAATATTCTTTAGAGCATGGTTCCCCTAAATTATTTTCAGCATAATATAAGATGGGAACTACGCTTAAATTCCATAACGCTGTATATATTAAACAAGGGTACATCACTATCAAAAAACCTTTTACTAACTTACTGCCTTTAAAAAAGTGATTAGTCATTAAATAATTAAAGTTGTCATCACACCCATACTTTTTAAATAATGTATATATTACTGCCATGCTTAATATAGGTAATACTATCACCTCTATAATATGTAATTTTTTATTTGCAATGAAAGACGGATCGTTAAACTCGTACCACGTAATAAGTAACGCTAGATAACTCGTTAGTACGCATACAATTAATAAATATACAAAGCTTTTATGAAGCTCTTTATGCTTTACATTTAACAATTAAAGTCTCATTTAATTTTTATGGTGAAATTATCTTTTAAGTATGCTTTTAAACCCATAATACCAGCTAAGCGCTGCGACTGTGCCATGAGTTTCATCTTCAAAGTAGCGTTGATTTATAATTAGATTATCACTTGAGTGTGCTTTTAACTTTTTAGCGAATGCTAAGCCCCACTGGTAATTTGTTTTACCAATTTCGCCAAACGCTTCGCCGTTATTTGCAAAGGTAAAATATACATTGCCATTAAGCGGCTTATTTATAAGCTGTTTCTCATCAAAATAACGGTTTAGGTAGTTGTTATCCCACAGGTAGGTTGCATCAATAATTAAGTAATCTGTAAATAGCGCATGATTGCTAAGCAATACATAGCTGGCAAACAAGCCGCCAAAAGACTCACCTATTAATACGCGTTTAGTTGATGTTCGGTAATTTTTATTAATCAGTGGAATAAGTTCTTTTTCAAAAAAGGCGCTGTAGTTTGCAGCGTTGCCAATATTTTCAAACTTTTCGAGTAGCATCCCGTTAAATGTCCAATCAACATTGGTTGGGGTAAAATCTCGCTCTCTTATCGCATTTTTACTATTTGGAATGGCGACTATAATTGCTTGCTGTATTTGCTGCTCAAGCCGCTGAGTACTAAGTGCCTCGACTAGCCCGGCTACGGCTTTTAGATGTGTGTGGTCACCATCGAGCAAGTAAATAACTGGGTATACCTGGTTGGGGCTTTGATTGTAGCTTGGCGGTAAATAAACGCTAAAGCTGCGTTGTTCACCTAAAATAACGGACTTAAGCTGATAGGTTTTGGCTAAAGTAATAGGCTCTGAGGCATTTACATTTATTGTAAAAAATAAATATAAAAATATTATTGATAAGACTTTCATACATATCCTTGTATTAAATTAATAGCAAACCAAGAAGAAACGCCCTTCTTTCAACAATCAAAACACCGCTTTTATCACTATGCTATTCCTTAGCTCTTGAGGCTAACTTTTTATATATTGCATCTTTATCGCGTTTACCAATTGCGAGTACATACACCACAACTTCGTCATCAATGACTTCATAAGCAAGGCGGTACCCTGCCGTACGCAATTTTATTTTATAAACATTATCAAAGCCGCGTAGCTTTGAGGCTGGCACGTGGGGGTTATCTAAGCGCTCAGCAAGTTTCTTTTTAAACTGGCTTTTAAGTGATGGCGCGAGTTTTTCCCACTCCTTTAAGGCTGCTGGTAAAAACTTTAACTTATAAGTCATCTATATTAACTTCAACCGCTTGAGATAAATCGCCTCTGCGGCTCTCAACAACTTTAGTTAATTCATAATCATCCAATTGTTCCATTAGTTGCTCATACATTTGTGCAGGCACTAAGTACGCTGCAGGCTTATTATGATTTAATATGGCTATTGCAGCGCCATCTGCTTCATTTAAAAGCGCGGTTGGGTTTTTTTTAAGTTCTGAAATACTTGCTGAACAATCAGCTAAAACCTGTCTCATATAACACCTATAAAGAACTAAATTAAGATCTTATTTTAGCCCTTTTTTTATCTAAAGCTATATATTTTATAATTACTTATTTTCTAAGTAGTTTTTAAAGTCTCTTCTAGCGTTTGTGTATTTACAACCTGGTTCACACTGCCCTGAATAACCACTGTCGCTGATATTTTATCTTGAATGGCTTGCCTGTTTGGGTCCCAATATACTTGTAAAAAGCCTAATAAGCCCGTGGCAAAACCAGCGCCGTAACCGCCGTATCGGCCAAAGCAATCAAGCATACCTAACGGCTCACCGCTTAGTGCTACTACGCGGATATTACATACTTTTTTACCTGGTGTTTGTCCGCGCCATAATAACGAGAACAACGTAAAATAAACGGCGGCCCAACCAAAGCCAAGGCCTAGGTCTTGAATAATGCCTTTGCCCCACTGCAAAATGCTGGTGACAGGTTTGGTTTTCTCGCTTTTAGTGTCTGCTTTTTCAGTGATATTGCTTTTATGAGTTATTTCGCCCGAAATACTCTTTAGCTCTGTCTCATTATTTTTAAAATCATCTGCCGCAACGGGCTCATCATCAGATATGGCCATTAAGTGCAATAATGTGCGCGTAACTTCAATCCCTCCTACGTTTTGCATTTCAGCAAGCGCTGGCAATTGGCCAACTAAATTAGCACGAGCAACGCTTTGGCAAACATCATCGCAGTTTTTATTGTCGTCTGTTTGCGTTAAATAGGTGCGTATTATTGCTTTATCATGCACGCTTAGCTCATCGTTTTGCTGTGCTTTTTCTATTTGAGATGTTTGTATAGCGGTATCGCCTTCAAAAAAATCTATCGCTAATGAGAGCACGGTGAGTGCGCTTACAAATAAAAAGCTCGCTGCAAAAAGTTTTAGGGCTCTGCGCCAAAACGATGACATTTTTGGCAGGTATTGCTGCGCAGTGCCTTTATAAAAAGCCATGGCAGCCACAAAGGCAATTAAAGTGGCGCTTAGCTTAGCGGCCATAAATATCAAAGTGACATCAATAGTCATCGCCATTGCACGTTTGCCTGGGCTCGCTAATGGAATACCTAATAACGCTTGGTCAATTTTAAAGGCATATGGGGTGATCACGTCTTTGGTTTCAGAGTCTGATAACGCGAGTTGCTCTATCTCTTTGGTTTTCATTTTTATTTTTATGTTTTTAAAGTGGGTAAGCTATTTAACTTACGCGCTTTTTATTTTTATATCAATCCGCTTAATTAAGTGATCTATTTTGCAGATTGGTATTAGCTCAAGTTAAAAGTATTGATTTACCGGCATAAAAAAAGGGCTGCATACATGCAGCCCTTAAAATACTTTATTTATAAATAATTAAGCGGTTGGGTAATCGGTATAGCCTTGCTCTGCGCCACCAAACAAGGTGTCGGGGCTGTGGCTATTTAGCGGTTTACCTTGCTCGAAACGTGCTGGTAAATCTGGGTTAGACACAAACGGGCGGCCAAAGCCAATCATGTCGGCCCAGCCTTGTGCTAGGGCTTCATCGGCGCGCTCTTTGGTGTATTTACCTGCATAAATTAATACCCCGCTGTACGCTTTACGAATAGCCTGTTTAAACTCCACACTCATTAAAGGGGCGTCATCCCAGTCGGCTTCAGCAATATGCATATAACCTACGCCAGCATCATTTAGTGCGTGTGCCACGGCCAAATATGTTTGCTCTGGGTTATCGTCAACCGTGCCGTTAAGCGTGGTAAGTGGCGCAAGCCTTACACCTACTTTTTGACTGCCAATTGCATCACTTACTGCATTGACTACTTCAACTAAAAAGCGCAAACGGTTTTGTACACTGCCACCATATTCATCAGTACGCGCATTTGATTGCGAGTCTAAAAATTGGTTAATTAAATAGCCATTAGCGGCGTGTAGCTCTATGCCGTCAAAGCCTGCGTCTACTGCATTTATGGCCGCTTGGCGAAATTCGCCTATTACGTGTGTAATATCTTGCTTGCTCATCTCACGCGGTAACTGAGTATCTACAAAGCCAGGCTCGCCGTTAGTATCTACAAATACTTTTACGCCTTTTGCTGCAATGGCCGATGCTGATATTGGCTGCACGCCCCCTGTGTTATCGCTGTGTGTTACTCGCCCTACATGCCAAAGCTGAGCAAACATAACGCCACCAGCGTTATGTACTTTATTAGTTACTTTACTCCAGCCTGCTACTTGCTCGTTTGAATAAATACCCGGTGTCCAAGCGTAACCTTTGCCAAGTTTACTAATTTGTGTGCCTTCGCTAACTATTAACCCAGCACTTGCGCGTTGTGCGTAGTAAGTGGCCATTAAATCGTTTGCTATATCGCCGGGCTGCGTGGAGCGCGAGCGTGTCATTGGTGGCATAACAATGCGGTTTTTTAACGTTTTACCTGCAAGTTCTATTGGTGAAAAAAGTAATGTCATAATGCCTCCTAAGTTTGATGGCGCTCATAGTAACGCGTTTGAATAAATTCAAAAACAACAAAAAATGCAAAATAGTTTTGTCGAATTTGCAATAAAAAACGAACGGTTACTAATCCTCCAAAATTATATCTATTTCCTTACAAGTACCTAGTAAAACTACATTCATTAAAAAAGCATACTACGGCTAGAATATTTAATTGATACAATATAACATACCAATAAATACATATTAGTAAGTAAAATTAAATGATAAATAAACTGCCCGTCACAGTGTTATCAGGCTTTTTAGGCGCTGGTAAAACAACCGTTCTTAGCCACATTCTTAACAACCGCCAAGCTAAAAAAGTGGCTGTTATAGTTAACGATATGAGCGACATAAACATAGATGCCGCCACTATTAAAAACGATATATCGCTCAGTCACAGCGATGAAAAACTCGTAGAGATGAGTAATGGCTGTATTTGCTGCACGCTGCGTGAAGATTTACTGTTAGAGGTAAGCAAACTTGCAAAAGAAGGTCGTTTTGATCATCTCGTTATTGAGTCAACCGGTATTTCTGAGCCACTGCCTGTTGCCGAAACATTTACCTTTGCTGATGAAAATGGCGTATCGCTAGGAGATATTGCCACTCTTGATACTATGGTAACGGTGGTTGATGCGGTTAATTTTTTAACTGATTACGAGCAAGCTAACGACTTACAAGATACAGGTGAATCCCTTGGTGAAGAGGACGAGCGAAGCGTTACCGATCTACTTATTGACCAAGTTGAATTTGCCGATGTAATTTTAATAAGTAAAACCGACTTAGTCACCAAAGCACAATTAAATAAACTCACAGCTATTTTAAACACACTCAATACCCAAGCTGAAATCATCCCTATATCAGCTGGAAAAGTTGATATTAATAAAGTAATTAACACCGGCCTTTTTGACTTTGAACGCGCAAAACAAGCCCCTGGCTGGCTTAAAGAAATGCGCGGTGAGCACATCCCTGAGACTGAAGAATACGGTATTAGCAGCTTTAATTACATTGCCCATCGCCCGTTTGACCCTGAAAAGTTTTATACGTTTTTGCACGGTACTGAGCAATTTGGCAAGCTCATTCGCTCTAAAGGCTACTTTTGGCTTGCCACACGCCCGCTATTTTGCGGCCAGTGGAACCAAGCAGGCGGCATTGCCCACTATGGGTTTGCAGGCATGTTTTATAAAGCCATCCCTAAAAAAGACTGGCCAACCGATCCTGAGCTACTTGCCGATATAAACAGCAAATGGGTAGAACCCTTTGGCGATATGCGCCAAGAGCTGGTGTTTATTGGTCAATCATTAAATAAGCAAGCCATGATTAAAGCGCTAGATGACTGCCTACTGCCTGAAGATGCCGTACTTAAAGGTAAAGATTTTTGGAGAACCTACAACGATCCGTTTCCAATTTGGGAGGAATTATAATGAACGCCCTAGCTCCTTTATCAGCGCAAGTAAAACCCACCGAACCACTACATAGACGTGCAGCTATAAATAGTGATGCCAACGTGCTACCGCAAATTTATAACGAAAATATCAACATTGCGGTTTGGCAAAGAAACCTCGAAAGCACATTAACAGAGGCGGTTAATACGCTCATAAATACAAATGCATTAAAACCACTTGAACTTGCACTATCGCCCGATAATGCGTTTGATCAATTAATTAAAGCGCTAAAGCCAACAGAACAAAATTACAATGAAGCTAAAGCGCTATGTGAAGATATAGCCCTACTCATTGAAATGTTTTGCTGCTTGTTTGATTTAAAACGTGCGGGTTTAAGGCTAAAAGTGTTAAACAACCCCATGTGCCCGCGTTTTCATGTAGACAAAATTCCATGCCGACTAGTAGCAACTTATCAAGGGGTTGCAACGCAGTGGCTAAATCACAGCGATGTAGACCGCTCAAAATTGGGGGCTGGTAATTTAGGTAAGCCCGATGAAGAGTCTGGCTTATTTACATCAACCAGCCATATTAATCAGCTAAATCAAGGCGATATTGCCCTACTTAAAGGTGAATACTGGGACGAAAACGAAGGCGCAGGCTTAGTGCACCGTTCACCACCGGTCGCTGCAAACGAGCAACGCTTATTGCTCACCCTCGATTTTATTTAAAATTTGCTTCGGTGATAAACTAGTGCGCGTTTATCACCCTGGTGATTACATCATACAAGCCTTGCGTATTAACCGGTTTAGAAACAAAGTCATCCATACCTACGCTTAAACAACGCTGCTTATCATCTTCGTAGGCATTAGCAGTAATCGCCACAATAGGGACATGAGCTTTAGTGTTTACCTCATTAGCCCTAATCGTTTGGGTACATTCGTAGCCATCCATATTAGGCATTTGGCAATCCATTAAAATTAAATCAAATCGGTTGCCTTCAAGTACTTTCAGCGCTTCTATACCGTCGGTTGCCATTACTAAGTTTGCCTTAGTGGGCTCTAACATTTTTGCAATTACTTGACGATTTATGGGGTTATCTTCAACTAATAATAGTGTTTTATCGTTCAAATTTGGCAGCGACTGTTGTTGTTTAACGGGCTTTGGTTTGTTTGACTGTGCTTTAGGTGCACTCACGTAAAACTTGAGTATGCTGCCTTTGCCAGGCTCGCTATTAAGGGTAATTTCACCCTGCATTTTTTTTATTAACCCTTGGCTAATCGCTAACCCTAATCCTGTACCGCCATATTTACGTGCAACACCTACATCTGCTTGTGTAAACTCGCTAAATAACAGCGCTTGTTGATCTTTTTCAATACCAATACCGCTATCGGCTACACTTACTAAAAGTTGCCCATTTTCATAATCAAACGATAAACGCACAAAACCGCGCTCAGTAAACTTATACGCATTAGAGAGCAAATTAATAATCACTTGGTTTAAGCGAAGATCATCTACTTTTACGCAATCTGGCAGTCTGTCACTTTGCTCAACAATAAACTCGACTTGATCCGAACTTACAATAGGCGAAAACAACGATTTTATATTGGCAATAAACGGCGCAAGATTAGTAGCCCGCGGGCTTATTTCCATTGCGTTGGCTTCTATTTTAGAAAAATCTAAAATGTCGTTTAAAATTTTCAGTAAATTTTGTGCACTTTTTTGCTGTGTATTTAACAGCTCACGTTGCTCATCAGTTAATGAATTATCGCGCAGTAACACCTCTCCCATGCCCAAAATACCATTCATAGGCGTACGCAACTCGTGGCTCATGTTCGCTAAAAACTGCGATTTAGCTACATTGGCTAAATTAGCCCTATTCACCGCTTTTTTAAGCTCTGTAGTTTGCTCAGTTACTTTGCTTTCTAGCTGCTGATTAAATTCGCTAAGTTGAGTATTTAATCCTTGGTTTCTGGTATTAGATGCTTGCAGGTTTTCTATTGAACGCTGGAGAGCGTTGGCCAATAGTTCAAATTGCTGCTGCAATTGTAATACTTCATGCCAACTGGAGTCTGTATTAAACGTGTGCGTTTTGGTTTTACTAAAACTTTGCATTAACGTAGTTAAACTAGTAATTGGCTGAACTAATAAATTAGCAAGTTGGTGTATAAAAATAACCACTAAAATCATCAGTATCGCACTTAGCAAAATGGTAGGAAGCCACGCTTTTGCCACCGCCATACTTAAATGTTTACGGTTGTAAAAGGTAATAACTTGCCAATTGTTTTGCGAGTCAATATACCGAGAACTATGGTACACCTCGTTTTTAGTTGAACGAAATAAGTTTTTATCACCTAAATTACTGGTGTTAAAGCCTTGTTCGCTAAAATGGCTCAGTATTTTAAATTCATCAAGCGAGCTAAATACCACCTTTTGATGCGCATCTAGCACCACTAAGTCGCCCGTGTACTCAAATAAGTTGGGTATAAATCGCTCCAAGCGATCTAGCTTTAAAGACCCTTCTACTACACCATAAAACGTGTTGTTACGATAAATAGGCGCAGAGAGCGCTACAATAGCCTCATTACCTAGGCCGCGCCCTTGAAACACACCACTGGTGTAACCAAGTGGATGGTCCTGCGCTTGAGTAAAATATGCTCTGTCTTTAACGCTGCGCTGCGCAAGGCTAAGCCCTTTAATTAAATCGTTAGGCGAACTAAGCTCTACAAAGCCATCGGGGTTTGCATACAAGCTGGTGGTAAAACCTGGGAATAAAAACATGAGTCGCTCAAGCTGCATCTTGCTGGGGGTCCCTGCCCCTATGGCATCGCTACTCATAACAATGGCGTTTCTATGAAATGCTAAATAATCATTTAATTGCGTGCTAATAGACTCGGCTTTTTCTTCTAGTTGTGCGTTTACTTCATACTCTAAGCGCGCATGGTGGTCGTTAACTAAAATAACACTGGTTAGCAATACCACTAAAATAATAATGACACTAACCACATAGCTTAAAATTTTTGCCAGTGGCCGCCCCTGATACGCACGGCTAGCGTAAGGTACAAATACGCTAAATAAATCAACCACTGCTAAGCTTATTAGCGCATTAATTAAGTACTTTGATATGGCGACTATGAGCGTTAACCAAGCTAAGCCAATAACAAATTGGCCTATAACCCATACAAAGGGTAAACCTATACATAACCAAAATACGCTGCCCAGAGGAAGGATAGGTTTAGAGCGGCGTAAACAAAAAACATAAAGCCAACAAAGCTCGAGTAAATACACAATACTCGGCCAACAATGGCCCCACCTATAAAGTAAAAAGCCAGAAACAATGGCAAGGCTTAAGCACGCGTAACGCAGTCCAGTAAATACCAAGCTGCATAAAACAAACAATTGCCCAAACAAAAATTCGGAGCTGTCGAAAAAATACAATGGCGAGAGATTTACTAACCCGCCTAATAACCCTAATAAAACAGCGAGTGTCCACTTACTTCTTTGTGGCATTAATTAACCTTGGGGCACTTTGTTAACACTTTACATGTTAAAATTAATGTAATTTTTACATTATTACGTACAAGACAAAGGTTGTCTAGCTGCAATAAATCAGGAACAGGTAAACATTACACCCTATAAAAAACAAACAACCTTAGGTAGCAAAATTATTTAAAAGAAAAGGTGTGCAATTAGCCGGCAACACATAGGTAGGTTATTTAGCGCTTATAAACACCATCAAAAAGCGTGTTATATGTTTTTACACTTACTCTTGTTATGACTTCCACTTAAATTTAACTTAATATCTTTAAGCAGAGGTTTAGCATTCGCGATTGCTAAATAGGCATTAGCTAATGTTTCTGGTCCTGCACAATAGTCTACATCGAGAATCACCGTTGAAACATTTACTGACTGTAATTTATCCTCTAGCTCAGAAAAAGTGAGTTTCGCGTTGGAGTTGCTAGTTAAATAATTTGATTCTTTTACATAAATAGTGATTGTTTCATCTGCTAGTGCGGTAAACGGCAAGAATAAAAACAATGTGATTGTAAAAATGATCCGCATAAAGCCTCCGTGGTGTACTACGCCTAAAAGCACTAAGCAACAATTGGATTTGTGATACTATAAAAGCCGTTGCAATTGGTAAATAAGCTAAAATGCTTTACTACCCAAAAGTAGGAGAAAAATGAAACACAGAGTAACAACAAAAACACTTTTAATACTTTAAGTAAAATAAACAACTCACCGATTACTTATGTTTATAACGTTCTGTCAAACAGCTTATTATGTGTTTAATTCACTCATTCTACTTTTTATACTTTCTGTATTTATATGCTTTTTAATATAGGGCCACTGTTTTAAACTTGCTTGAAGTGATGAAATAAACCCAATGACTAAACCAAGTAAAGATGAGCACGCAACAACCACAATTGTGCTGATTTCCTTGTTTTCGCCGAGTTGAAGTAAAATTAGTATTACAAGAGCTAACATAAGCCATAAGGCTGGGTTAAACCAAGCACGCATACATAAAGGTGGTCTATCATTTTCTATTTTAGTTAACCAACTTTGGAGAATTAATTTTTCTTTATTCATTAACTAGCCTCAAAAAAACACCCAACAACTTTGTCTCGACATTTGTCGTTTTATAAATTGAAAAATGTTCATATATAATAATGCATTAATCTTAGCTCTCGAATAAGTACCTGTAAATAATAAGTTAATACAGATTCAAAAGTTACTGATGTAGGAATACCCCCAAATGAAGAAGCAGTAATATTAGATAAACAACAATCGTAATGCTTAATATTTAACGGTGTTAGTAATAGATAATTTAAAAAGGAATGTATTTTCACCCAAATGAGGAATTTGGGTGGCAGTCTTACCAGCCACATCTCGGCACACACGTCACAAACTGTGGCTGCTCCCTTCCGGGCCTGACCAGGTTCGCCTGCTAGTGTTGCGAGAGGACCAATAAGACTACCATTGAGGGCCTTGGTTGGCGCGGGAAGGATTATCTCTACTTTTGGAGTGTTATTCAAGGGATAATCAAAAAAGAAAGTGCGATTGCATACTTCATATACAATCGCGGTTAAAAACAGCCTTTAATGCCTATTAATTACGCTCTAACTCGGCTTTAATTTTACGCAGTGCTGCTTTTACTTTTTTCATGTTTTCTGGGCCCATACGTAATAGCTGTTTTTGTGCAGCCGGTAATTGCTCCCATTCAGAAAACGCATACTGATAAGTAACCGAGTCACGCAGTAGCGGTAACTCGCCTTCTGGCTCCGGTGTATCGAGTAATAACTCAATAGCATCTTCTAGGGTTTGATTAAATTCATCATCGCCGTAACCAATTTCACTGTACGCGCTGTTGATTAATGGCTTGTATTGCTCGTACATGCGCACAGCTTGGGCGGCGCTCATGCTCGTAAATACTTTTACATACGGGGTGTAGCGCTCGTAGCTATTAGGGTCAATAGTTAAAATATCTCCTTCGTTCACGCTAAATTCTTCTTCTGGCTTAACTACGGGCGTATGCTTTTTAGCAATTTTGCCTTTGGCAATGTTATCTATAAATACAACACCACGGCGAATTACATCGTCGGTGACCATTAGGCTCATTACAGAGTCGCTTAGGTATTCATCCATTTTAGCAACCACTACGGTGTCGCTTTCATCAAGGGTTGGTAATGGCTCAACTTCAGGCTCTGGCTCAGCAGGACGCTGCGCTGGAACTGCAAGTTCAGCTGGTTTTTCTGGCTTTACCGAAGGCGCTTCAACCACAGGATCGTTTTCAGGTTTAAGCTCCATTACCGGTTGCTCTTTAGGTGTTTGCTCTACCTCTGTACGAGTTTGCGGCTCATCAGTGGGCGACAGCAAAACGAACGCAGCGGCACACACTAAAATGATTAGAATAATAACGGCGAATAAAAAATTGTTTTTAGGCGGACGTTTTTGAACATCTGACGCTTCTGGTTTATCTGACATACAAACTCCATAAATTTAAATGCATATTATACCAATCCGCAATAATACTTAATCATTTTGCGGGGCTAAACGTGTCACTACCTGCGTTAAAAAATTCTCATTTAGAACAACTAAATAGCAAATTTTTTGCCTAGCTATCAACACGTTTTTCCAGCCTCAAAATAGATCACTTAATTAAGCGAATTGGTATTACTCAGAGTACCCTGAGTGGAAAAAATTCACTATTGGTAATCACTATTACTTTTAATATAGGCTTTAGTATATAAACCTACACTTACTAATTAGAACAACCAGCCATAGTAACTCAGTTATTCTTTGATTCTTCTAGCTTAAAGACTTAAAGTTGATAAATAAAGAAAAGACGTTAAGCAGTTCAAGCATCACTATGAAAATCCAGCAAGTTGACCCACATAAACCTAAAATAGCCCTATTACTTACAGGTGGTGGCGCTCGCGCTGCTTATCAAGTAGGCGTACTCAAAGCGCTTGCCCATAGTATGCCCCGCACCGCACCATTGCCCTTTAGAATTATTAACGGCACTTCTGCAGGCGCGATCAATTCTGCAGCTTTAGCCTGCTATGCCTCGTGTGCGCATTTGGCGGTACGCAAGCTTGAGTCGGTATGGAAGAACTTTTCAACGTCTATGGTCTACAAAAGCGACTTTTTAAGTGTATTTGGCCATATCGCACGCAATATATTAACCAGTTTTCAGTCTGAGCACATAAACCATCCACCTGGCAGTTTGCTAAATAACCGCCCTTTACGTGGTTTATTAAACGAAATTTTAGACCTGCACCGCATTGAACGGAATTTACACCGCAATTATTTAGAAGCGATTTCTATTACGGCTTCAAGCTATACAACCGGTGACTCCGTTGCGTTTTTTCAGTCAAACACTAATAAGCCCTGGCAACGCGCTAAGCGAGAAGGGCGCCCAATGCGCATTAATGTTGAGCATTTAATGGCATCAAGTGCTATTCCTATGGTGTTTCCAAGTGTGAATGTGTTTAACCATTATTTTGGCGATGGCTCTATTCACCAACTTTCACCACTCAGCCCATCTATTCACTTGGGCGCCGAAAAAATATTTATTATTGGTGTAGACCAGCCAAAAGAGTCTCACCCTGCAGGGTATTCGCCCCACTACCCTGGGCTTTCTGCTGTGGCTGGCCATTTACTCGATAGTGTATTTAGCGACACCATGCAAGCCGACCTTGAGCGCCTTGAGCGTGTAAATCGTACTTTGGGCCTGCTTCCGGCGCGCGACAAACATCAAGAGCTAAAACAAATAGAAACCTGTATTATTAACCCATCAAAAAACTTTAACGATATTGCCGCGCAATACTACAGCGATATGCCGTGGGCTATTAAGTTGCTGCTGCGAACAATTGGTGTGAAAAAACACTCGCAATCAAGTTTAACTAGCTATTTATTATTCGAAAAACGCTACACTCAGCACCTTATTCAAATTGGCTACGAAGATGGCATGAAAAAGCTCCCTGAAATACGCCAATTTTTAGAGCTAGACTAAAGCAGTTGTTTTATTCAAGCCCATCAAGAAGGTAATGCTCTACTCGCTCTACCCGCCTTGGTTTACCTTGCAGTACCAGTACATCGTTTGCGCACAATGTGGTGTTGGTTGAGGGGTCGTCTATTTCTTGGCCTTCTCGGCGCAAAGCTTTTACGGTCACGCGGCGTTTAGATAAGTTAAGCTCGTCTATTGTTTTATCCACCGCATAGGCTTGATCCGGCAACGCAACTACGTGTAAGTATTCTAAGCGCTCAGAGGAGGTTTCTTCGCTGTCTTTAAAATAGCCGGCGTAAAAACTTTGCATAAGCGGGTAGCGATTACGGCGCTCTTTACTCACACGGCGCACAATGCGTGTCATCGGGACACCCGACATGGACAACACATGGGAAACCAACATTAAGCTTGCCTCTAGCGACTCAGGTACCACCTCAGTAACACCGAGCTCTTTTAAGTTGTTTAATTGGCTGTCGTCGCGGGTTCTTATTAGTATTTTAACGTTTGGCGCCAGTTGCTTTATGGCATCTATAACCACGTGTGCGTGCTCAAGTTCTGTAAAGGTGATAATCACTAAGCGTGCTCGCTCTACCCCTGCGCACTTTAAAATATCTTTTTGTTTTACATAGCCAAATATTACCGGCTCACCTGCAGCTTTGCCCTCTTGTACCAAAATAGGGTTACTTTCTATGGCAACGTAATCTATGGCTTCGGGTTTTAAAAATCGCGCTATAGTTTGTCCTACGCGTGAAAAGCCGCAAATAACCACATGATCGTTATATAAAGTGCTACTTTTAGGCTCGCTTTCCCTCGCCATACTGGGGTGATCTAAAATGCCTAATTGCTTTAAAATAAGTGGGGTTTTATCAATTAAAAATGGGGTTAGTGCCATCGAAAGCACCCCTAAGGCAATTAAAAATGAGGCTTGCTCTGAATTTAATAACGCATGCTGACTTGCCAAAGCAATAAGCACAAAGCCAAATTCACCCATTTGCCACAGCATAATGCCGCACGCCAGCGAGTCTTGATTGCGCTCATGCATTAATCGGGCACTTAAAGCCAGCACGGTAATTTTTAATATTAATAAACCAAATAACGCACCGATAATTACTACCCCGTGCGAAAGCACAAATAAAATGTCGAGCTGCATTCCCACAGTGACAAAAAACAGCCCCATTAATATATCGCGAAAGGGTCTTATATCGGCCTCTAGCTGATGGCGGTAATGGCTCTCTCCTAGCATCATGCCGGCTAAAAATGCCCCAAGCGCCATAGATAAACCAAACATGTAAGTTAAAAAGCCGGCAAATAACGCCACCAAAATAGTAGTAAGTACAAACAGCTCATCGGTTCGTACCTGCGCTATTTCTTTAAATACTTTAGGCAACACCCATTTACCAATCGCCCACAGTAATAAGCACACAAACGCGCCTTTTGTTAGCGCAAATGCCAGCGCCCAACTAATACTTTGCGAGTCGCTTGAGGCAAACAATGGCAAAATAATAAGTAAGGGTACAACGGCAATATCTTGAAACAGCAATACGCCCACCGCCAGCTGGCCACGACGCTGATTTAGCTCGCCTGTTTCTTTTAATAATTTTACTACCACAGCAGTTGAAGAAAGCGCCATAATTGTGCCAATGGTAAAACTGGTGAGTAAGGAAAAATCTAAGCAATATAAAATAATAATGAAGAGCAAGCTGGTCACACCAACTTGTAACGAGCCCAGACCAAACACAATATTGCGCATAGCCATTAGCCGCGATATAGAAAATTCGAGCCCTAAACTAAACAGTAAAAATACGATGCCCAGCTCAGCAATAAACTCTATTTCGTGAGATTGAGTAAGCCAGCCAATGCCATGGCTACCGGCTAAAACACCCGTTGCTAAATACGCTAAAATAGGCGGCAAGCCAAGGCGCTTAAAAAACCATACAAAAAGTACCGCCGCCACTAATAAGCCAAAAATTTGAGCGTTTATACTTTGCAAACTCGGCCTCCAGCGTCAATAAAACTAGGAAATGAGCCTTAAATATAGCAACCATATGTTTATCAAGCAATTTTAAAATATGGCATAAAAATAGCTTGGTTATTGCAAAGTAACACCCTGGGGGAAGATTTTAATGGAAAATGTCCATATTTTGACACAACGCGTGTCTGGCCGCGGCGATTTTTTGCCGTTTTCGGCAGAACAAACACACACAAACGAAACAGCGGCAACGCACGATTTAGTAACTGAACTGCAAACAAGCCTTGTAATAGAAGATGTATTGGCTATATATGCAAAATTTGCCAAACAACTACTTAACTTTTCAGGGCTGCAGTTTCAATCAACGCTCGGTACTGCACAAACCTCAGACAGTAACATCAATGCTAGCCCATACTCTTACGATTTAGCTATTGGTCGTGAGCATTTAGGGCAGCTAATTTACTTTAGCCAATACCCTATTAGTAAGGCAATTGAAGCTAAATTACGTGCCTTGCACAGCGCCCTTGTATACCCACTGCGTAACGCAATGATGTATAGCCGAGTGTTAAAGCTTGCTACAAAAGATGCGCTCACCGGATTAAATAACCGCAGTCAATTTAATGACATTTTATCGCAAAAGCTCGAAAACTGTCGCCGTTACCAACGCCCTTTTAGTTTAATGCTGCTTGATTTAGATAACTTTAAACAAGTAAATGACAATTATGGCCACAAAGTAGGTGACGATGTATTGAAAGAGTTTTCGCAGGTACTTTGCAGTAGCATACGTGGCACCGACTCTGTGTTTAGATTTGGTGGCGATGAGTTTTCTTTAATTATTGAAGACCCCGAATTCACTACAAATAAAGTGATTGCTGAGCGCATAATGCACTTAGTCAGAAACTCAAGCTTAATGGCTAAATACAAAGTAACCACCAGCATTGGCTTTACCCTAGCCAATAGCCAAGATTGCGAAACAGAGATATTCGCTCGTGCAGACAAAGGCTTATACAAAGCCAAAGCATCAGGACGTAACTGCGCTAAAGCCTATTAATATTTACGTAGCTGAATTAATAAAAAAGCCTAGCTTCCCCCGCTAGGCTTTTTTATTGCAAAAAACTTCATTCTAAAACGTTGCACTCATAGCTAAAGCCTTACAAATTAGGTTTATTTATATCAGCTGGTTTAACTAATTTATAAATAAGCAATGCTGCACAAAAGCCAAAAAAGAAGCCACTCACTAAATTTAATAATGCCGCAATACTTGCAAGCGGTGTTAATAATACTAATACCAGTGGAATACTCACCCCTAAAATAAAAAATAACCCGCCTTTGCCTAGCCAATAAGCAAGTAATAAAACGGCCGAAACGATGCCGCCGGTTACAGCATAACCAAGCGTAATAATATTTAGCTCTAGCAATACATTGGCTATAACGGCAACTAACGCTGTTATTACCATGCCTATAGGTGCTTTATTAACTAACGATAAGCCTACATGTGGCTGTTGACTCATTTATTTACACTCCCAAAAAATACCATTTTCGTCTTTATGCTTTTCACTTACAAAATATCCCACTACTTGTACAAGTTCATCGTTATAAAATATTAACGGCACACGCCCTCTTAGCCATGGGGCTACTTTTGCATCTTTAAACCAATGTTTAAGCGTATTGCTGCCGGGTTTATTTACTGGCCTTATACGCACACTATTGCAATTAAAACGCACTATTACTTGTTCATTAGGTAATGGGGCTCGCAGGCCTTTGCCTTGTTGCTTTATTAATACGCGCCCATCATTAAGTAAAAGCTCATTACCTGTTAGCGCTTCATCAGCTAAGGGTATGTGTGGTGTTACAAAATACAAAAAACCTTGATGGCGACGTATTTGCCCCTCACTTAAATCAACTTGCATTTGCGCATCAGCCTGCGCATTTATGGCTTGATTAATTATTTGCAAAAGCTGCTTTTGTGAGGGCATGACTTGGGTAAATAAGCTAAGCCAAGCACGCACTACATTAGTTATACGCACATCGCTGTATGTGGTTATTTGGCTAACACTCAATGCTTGTTGGGCGTTTATACTTTGTTTTAAGTCAAGCTCAGTGTATTCATCAAGTAGCGCTTGTTGTTGCTGTAGTAACTCAATGCTACGCCCTGCACAGTGCTCAAACCCTCTAAAACGCTTTGCAAGTAAAGGCACTACACGTGCACGCAAAAAATTACGATCAAATCGCTCATCTGTATTTGAGTCATCTATAATATGCGTAATATTAAACTCTGTGGCAAAGTGCTCTATATCACTGCGCGTAATACTTAAAAGCGGCCTGTAGCATATTCGCCCGCTTGGTAATTCACGCAATTTTTGCATTGCGCCTAACCCTTTTAAACCAGAGCCGCGCTTTAAACGCAGTAAAAATGTTTCTATTTGATCGTTTAAATGCTGCCCTAGCAAAATAACACTGCCCACGGGGCTTAGCTCATCAAGTGCTTTGTAACGTGCCTCTCGAGCTTGCGCTTCAAGACTTGTTCGTGCTTGTGGGTTGATTGTTACATGCGCGGCATTAAACGGAACATTTAGCTCAGTACATACGTTTTGGCAAAAGCGCTGCCAGTCATTAGCGTACTGGCTTAAACCATGATTAACATAAATCGCGTTTACGTTTAACGTTGGTATTTCCTGCTTTAGTAAATGCATTACATGAAGCAACACCACCGAATCCACACCACCCGAAAGCGCCACCGTAAAGTTATACTGCTGGTGCTTAAAAAAATGCTCAAGGGCCTGTTTAACGTGCTGATAAATGGGTGAAGCTTGCATGGATACGCTTTAAATTTAATGTTTGCAGTATTTTAAAACAAAAAAGCCGCATAAGCGGCCTTTTTTAATAATAAATGCAATGATTAGCTAATTAGCAGTAACCAAACGACATTAAACGTTTGTAGCGTTGCTCTAGCATCTCTTCAAGCGATAGCGCTTGTAAGTCTGCAAGGTCGCGCTTTAAACGTGTTTTTAAGTTACGTGCCATAGCATCGTAATTGCGGTGTGCACCGCCTAAAGGCTCTTCAACTAAGTTGTTAATTAAATCAAGCTCTTTAACACGCTCTGCTGTAACACCCATGGCTTCTGCAGCTAGTGGTGCTTTGTCTGCGCTTTTCCATAAAATTGAGGCACAGCCTTCTGGCGAAATTACTGAGTACGTGCTGTATTGCAACATGTTTACTCTGTCGCCAACACCAATGGCTAATGCCCCCCCTGAGCCGCCTTCGCCAATAACCGTACAAATCGTGGGTACTTTAAGTGCCGCCATTACTTTTAGGTTACGTGCAATTGCCTCAGACTGACCGCGCTCTTCAGCGCCAACGCCTGGGTATGCCCCTGGCGTGTCGATAAAGGTCATAATTGGCATTTTAAAACGCTCAGCCATTTCCATTAAACGTAAGGCCTTGCGGTAGCCTTCTGGTTTTGGCATACCAAAGTTACGTTTAATTTTTTCAGCTGTATCGCGACCTTTTTGCTGGCCAATAACCATAACTGGCTCGCCATCTAAACGCGCTACACCGCCTAAAATAGCCGGATCGTTTGCAAAAGTACGATCGCCTGCCAACTCGTCAAATTCCGTGAAAATGCGCTCGATATAATCTCGAGTGTAAGGACGCAACGGATGACGCGCTAACTGCGATACTTGCCAAGCGCCTAAATTTGAGAATATTTCCTCTTTTTGCTTAGCGCTTTTTTCTTTTAGTTTGCTGACTTCCTCTTCTAACTCAAGGTCTAATTCGCCAGCGCGGCTTATGCTTTGTAATTCTTCAATTTTTGCTTCTAATTCTGCAATCGGAAGCTCAAAATCAAGATAATTGAGGCTCATGCTCTAAACTACCTAATCAGTTAAATTCTAGTTCTACATCTTGTGCCGCCATAAGTGATAACTTGTGAATTAAGTCGTCGCTGGGCGTAACACACCATTCGATCCCTAGGGTTAATTGGGCCAACGCATCGGGGCGCTGGTAATAAACCTTGATCGGACACGTTCCCATTTTATAAGGTTCGAGTACTTTTTGTAATTTATCGAAGAAACCTGCCTCGATTTGCACCATGTTCAGCGTCATTTTAATCGCTTTGAGGCGTTTTTCACGCGCTTGAGCAATGGTGTTTATTTCTCTGGCGGTCATTGTAATGCCACCGGAGAAGTTATCAAAGCTGACCTGTCCAGATATTACCAAGATATTGTTTACTTGAAGCATTTCTTGGTACATTTCGAACTGTTCAGGAAACAAGCGTACATCAATACGGGCGCTCTTGTCATCTAAAGTTATTAAGCCCCAACGATTTCCTTTTTTATTAATTAAGGTCCGCGCTGAAATGACTAACCCCGCCGCCGTAGAGAGTACATCACGATTAGTTGGCTGTAAATCCACCAGCTTACCGCTGGTGTAATGTCTAAGCTCGCGCCGATACTGATTTATCGGATGCCCTGTTAAATAAAGGCCTAGGGTGTCTTTTTCGCCATCAAGCCACTGGTTATCGGTAAGCGGCGTGGCTTTTATAAAGGCTTGTTCAACTTCATCAGGCTCGGTAGCCAGTAAGCCAAATAAATCGCTTTGCCCAAGTTGCTCAGCTTTGTTGTGCTGATCGGCTGCGCGCATGGCATCTTTTAAACTTGCCAGTAATGTTGCGCGCCCTGCTTGAGTTTTCTCTGGCCCTAGTTGGTCAAGTGCACCGGCGTAAATTAATTTTTCGGTTACCCGTTTATTTAAGCGTTTTAAATCTACACGGGCACAAAAATCAAATAAGTCTTTAAACGGGCCGCCTTTTGCGCGCGCTTCTAAAATGGCCTCTACCGGCGCTTCACCTACACCTTTAATAGCACCAATACCGTAAACAATTTCACCTTTGAGGTTAACCGTAAACTTAAATTCTCCGGCGTTTACATCAGGCGGTAATAAGGTGAGCTTCATGTTTTCGCATTCATCCACCAAGATCACTATTTTGTCGGTGTTATCCATATCGGCCGACATTACCGCAGCCATAAATTCTGCCGGATGGTGCGTTTTCATCCACAGCGTTTGGTACGATACCAGTGCATACGCTGCCGAGTGAGATTTATTAAAACCATAACCGGCGAATTTTTCTACCAGGTCGAAAATTTTAATTGCCAGTTCGCCGTCTATACCATTATTGCGAGCGCCTTCTTCAAAGGTTGAACGCTGCTTAGCCATTTCTTCGGGTTTTTTCTTACCCATTGCACGACGTAGCATATCGGCGCCACCAAGCGTATAACCTGCAAGTACCTGGGCAATTTGCATTACTTGTTCTTGGTACAAAATAATGCCGTAAGTAGGCTCAAGTATGGGCTTTAAGCTTTCGTGTTGATATTGGGCATCGGGGTAAGAAATTTCTTCTCGGCCAAGCTTACGGTCAATGAAGTTATCTACCATGCCTGATTGCAGCGGGCCTGGGCGGAACAAGGCTACCAATGCAATCATATCTTCAAAACAATCGGGCTTTAATCGGCGTACGAGGTCTTTCATGCCGCGCGATTCTAGCTGGAATACCGCGGTTGTTTCGGCGCGCAGCAATAGCTCTATACTTTTTTTATCATCCAGTGGAATGGTGTTTATATCAACGGGGTCTTTACCTTCGCGCTTCATTCGCTCGTTGGTCATATCTACCGCCCATTGTAAAATGGTCAGTGTACGTAAGCCCAAGAAATCGAACTTTACCAGCCCCGCTGTTTCTACGTCGTTTTTATCAAACTGGGTAACCGGAAACTTACCTTCGTCATCGCAATAAAGTGCAGCAAAGTCGGTAATGGTCGTCGGCGATATTACAACACCACCGGCGTGTTTACCGGCATTACGTGTACACCCTTCAAGGATGCGACACATGTCGATTAAATCTTTTACCTCTGAGTCGCCATCGTAGGCTTCTTGCAAACGCGGCTCTACTTCAAACGCTTTGGCAAGGGTCATCCCCGGATCGCCTGGGATCAATTTAGAAATGCGATCAACAAACCCATAAGGGTGGCCAAGTACACGGCCTACATCACGTATTACTGCTTTTGCGGCCATCGTACCAAAGGTAATAATTTGTGATACCGCGTCCCGCCCATACAATGCCGATACGTGGTCAATTACCTCATCACGCCTATCCATACAAAAGTCGACATCGAAATCGGGCATTGATACACGTTCAGGGTTTAAGAATCGCTCAAAGAGTAAGTCAAATTCCAGCGGATCTAGGTCGGTTATTTTAAGGGCATACGCCACTAATGAACCGGCACCCGAACCACGCCCTGGCCCCACTGGAATATTGTTATCTTTACTCCACTGAATAAACTCCATTACGATTAAGAAGTAGCCTGGGAAACCCATTTGGTTAATTACATCTAGCTCTACTTTTAAGCGAGCGTCGTATTCGCCCCGTTTTTCTTGTCGCTCTTGTTCATCAGGGAATAAAAACTGTAGGCGCTCTTCAAGGCCGTCTTGTGAAACTTTAACCAAAAAGTCTTCAATTTTTAACGAGCCTGTGGGGTAATCAGGCAAAAAGTACGTGCCTAATTGCACCGTTACGTTACAGCGTTTAGCTATTTCTACCGTGTTTTGCAGTGCTTCAGGAATGTCGCTAAATAGTTCCGCCATTTGCTCAGGCGTTTTTAAATATTGCTCTTGTGAAAAGCGCTTAGGGCGGCGTTTGTCATCAAGGGTGTAGCCATCAAAAATAGCCACGCGAATTTCGTGCGCTTCAAAGTTCTCAGGTTTTAAAAATACCACTTCGTTGGTAGCAACAACTGGCAGCTGCTCTTTGTGTGCCAGCTCTACCGCCATATGCAGGTAGTCTTCTTCAAGTGGGCGGTCGGTACGGATAAGCTCTAAATAGTAATGATCGCTAAAATGCTGCTTATAAAAGCTCACTACAGATTCAATAACGCCTGGGTTATTTTTTAATAAGGCTTTACCTAAGTCACCATCTTTTGCGCCTGAGAGAATAATAAGCCCTTCTTTGTGCTTAATTAGCCATTCTCGGTCAATCACTGGGCGATGAAATATATGCCCGCGTTGATACGCTTCGGATATTAATAAGGTAATATTTTTATAACCGTCGTTGTCTTTAGCTAGCAACGTAATGCGACAAGGCTCGTCTGGAAATTCTGGGCTGCGCAGCCAAAAATCAGCGCCGACAATCGGTTTAATGCCTGCACTGTGCGTGGCACCATAAAATCGTACCAAACCACAAAAGTTCATTTGATCTGTAATTGCCAGCGCTGGCATTTCGAGCTCCTGCGCTTTAGCAACAATAGGTTTTGTTTTAGCTAGGCCGTCGACCATCGAAAAGTCTGAATGAACGCGTAAATGTACAAAATCTGGAGCGGCCATTATTTATGCCTCTCCTTTTGCTTGCATTAACACACGTTGTACCGGCTTAAAGCTTTTACGGTGCTCATTTATAGCACCGTATTGCTCAAGCGCTGCAAAATGCGCTTTAGTTGGGTACCCTTTATGCCCTGCAAACCCGTATTGCGGGTAACGTTTGTCAAGCTCGAGCATTTCCTCATCACGCGCTACTTTAGCTAAAATAGAGGCTGCTGAAATCTCGGCTACTAAGCTGTCGCCTTTCACAACAGCCTGAGCAGGCATTACTAATTTAGGCAAACGGTTACCATCTACAAATACAAACTCTGGTTGTGTGCTTAGCCCTTCAACTGCGCGCGTCATTGCAAGCATCGTTGCGTGTAAAATATTTAGCTCGTCAATTTCAGTTGGGCTGCAACGACCAATAGCGTAGCACAGGGCTTTTTGTTTTATTTCTATAGCCAGTGCTTGGCGTTTTTTATCGGTAAGCTTTTTAGAGTCAGCTAAACCTGCAATCGGGTTGGCTGGGTCAAGTATTACCGCAGCGGTAACAACATCGCCGACAAGTGGGCCACGCCCTACTTCATCTACTCCGGCAACAAAGGTTACGTTAGGTCGTTCAATTTGCATTTATTAACTCCGCCACAGCTTTGGCTGCTTGTTTGCTGGCATCTAATCTAATTTGTTCGTGAATAGCTAAAAAACGTGCCTTTAGTTCTTTATTATCAGTATTTAGCATAGGTGTAAGTGCGCTTGTTAAATTAGCCACATTGCATTCACTTTGTAAAAACTCCGGCACGAGCTCTTCATCGGCTAATAAGTTTGGCAGCGAAAAATATTTAATGTTAAAGGTAAATAAAGTTTTAAAAATCCAATAGCTCATTGGCTTAATTTTATAACCTACAACCATAGGCTTTTTATATAACATGCCTTCAAGTGTGGCGGTGCCCGATGCAAGTAATATGGCATCTGCCGCTTGCATGGCTAGTTTTGACTGCCCATCAAGTAGGTTTACATTTAAGTTTGGCGCTGTGGCATTTAAAATATCACTAAATTGCGCTTTGCGTTTTTCATTTACCAATGGCACCACAATTTTAAGACTTGGGTTTTGCGCTTGTAACTGCGCTGCTGTTTTTATGTAGGTTTCGCTTAATAAACCCACTTCAGAGCCGCGGCTACCTGGCAGTAATGCCAGTACTTTGTCATCAAGGCTTAGGCCTAGTTCTGCACGCGCTTGGCTATCGTCATGCTCAAGTGCTATATCGTCAGCTAAGGTGTGCCCAACAAATGTGCACGGTACTTGGTGCTTATCGTAAAATTCTTTTTCAAACGGTAGCAAAGCAAGCACTAAGTTAGTAGCAGCACTTATCGTATGAATTCGCTTTTCACGCCATGCCCACACTGATGGGCTTACGTATTGAATGGTTTTAATGCCTGCATCTTTTAAAGGCTTTTCTACGCGTAAATTAAAATCGGGCGCATCAATGCCGATAAATACATCGGGTGGGTTATCAACAAAATGTTGTACTAACTGTTTGCGTATTTTAAGTAAACGCGGCAATCGGCCTAATACTTCAACCAGCCCCATTACAGAGAGCTCGTCCATGTCGTAAAGGGTTTTACAGCCTTGCGCCTGCATTTTGGGCCCTGCAATGCCTTCAAAAATAGCATCAGGAAAGTGCATTTTTAGTGCTTTAATTAGGCCTTCGCCTAAAATATCGCCCGACAGCTCACCGGCCACAATACCAATACGTAGTTGTTTTTTCTCTTTATTCATTCGACTTTGTTTATCAGGCGTTCATAGCGGTTAGTTTACCGTGTTTTAGAGTTTGATTAAACGCTTTAAATAGATGGTTTTTGCAACCAAAATAGACACAAGCAATTGTATGTTTTTAATACTGATGTAGCATGGTGGATATATATTAACTTTTTCTAATATGTTTATTGACAAAAATTGTGCAAACATCAATAATATTCCAAACTTTCAGTAATTACTGAAAGTTCATTATATTTAACATTGCCAATTATTGATTGCCTTGTTAATCCGTCACCCTCAAGGAGCCAAAAATGATAGATGAAACCTTTGTGGATCTATCGCGATTACAGTTTGCTGTTACCGCACTCTTCCATTTTTTATTCGTGCCTTTAACCATAGGTATGACCTGGATTTTAGTTATTATGGAATCGGTTTATGTGATGACCGGTCGCGAAATTTATCGTGATATGACTAAGTTTTGGGGAAAGTTGTTTGGTATTAACTTTGCTATTGGGGTGGCAACGGGCCTGACCATGGAATTTGAGTTTGGTACTAACTGGTCTTATTACTCGCATTACGTGGGTGACGTGTTTGGTGCGCCGCTCGCTATTGAAGGCTTAATGGCATTCTTTTTAGAATCAACCTTTGTGGGTATGTTCTTTTTAGGCTGGGATAGGCTAACTAAACGCCAACATTTGGGCGCTACATTTTTAATGGCGCTAGGTACCAATATGTCGGCGCTGTGGATTTTGATTGCTAACGGCTGGATGCAAAA
This sequence comes from Pseudoalteromonas sp. P1-13-1a, assembly GCF_001401875.1. Lineage (NCBI taxonomy): Bacteria > Pseudomonadati > Pseudomonadota > Gammaproteobacteria > Alteromonadales > Pseudoalteromonadaceae > Pseudoalteromonas > Pseudoalteromonas sp. P1-13-1a. The sequence goes on from NZ_LKDV01000026.1 coordinate 35,060, forward strand.
CCCAGTGGGGGCAGAGTTTAACTACCAGACTATGCGCATGGAAATGACTAACTTTGCTGAGCTTGTATTTAACCCTGTAGCACAAGTTAAGTTTATTCATACGGTATCGGCAGGTTACGTAGCCGCTTCTATGTTTGTGCTGGGTATTAGTAGTTGGTACATATTAAAAGGTCGCGATTTAGCCTTTGCTAAACGCTCTTTCTCGGTGGCATCGGGCTTTGGTTTAGCATCAATATTGTGTGTTATTTTATTAGGTGACGAATCAGGCTACGAAGTAGGTGAAGTTCAAAAAGTAAAATTAGCCACCATAGAAGCAGAGTGGCACACCGAAGAAGCCCCTGCTGCGTTTACCGCATTTGGTTTTCCAGACTCTGATGAGCAAGTAACCCATGCAGCAGTTAAGATTCCCTACGCATTGGGCATTATTGCTACTCGCTCTTTAGATGAGCAAGTGATTGGTATTTCTGATTTAGAGAAAAAACACGAAGTGCGTATTCGTAACGGCATGGAAGCGTACGAATATCTCGAAAAACTTAGAAATGGCGATGACAGCGAAGAAAACATCGCTAAATTTGATGCTCTTAAAGATGACTTAGGCTATGGCTTGTTGCTCAAGCGCTATACGCCTAACGTGGTAGATGCCACAGAGGAGCACATTCAAATGGCAGTAAAAGACTCCTTCCCTAAAGTGGGGCCTATGTTTTGGTCATTTAGGATTATGGTGGCCTGTGGTGTAGCCATGCTAGCAGTATTTGTATTGGCATTTTATTACAACGCCCATCGTATTATTGAGCAAAAACGTTGGTTGCTGTGGGCTGCAGTATTGAGTATTCCGCTACCATGGATTGCAATAGAATTTGGTTGGATCGTTGCCGAATATGGCCGTCAGCCTTGGGCAATATCTGAAATTTTACCGACCTTTTTAGCCACGTCGTCACTGACGGTAAATGATATTTTAATTAGCTTAACTGGATTCATTATTTTTTACACTGGCCTTGCCATTGTAGAAGGCTGGTTAATGCTGCGCTTTATTAAACAAGGCCCAAGCTCGTTGCATACCGGTAAGTATCACTTTGAGTTACCAAACAAAGCAGATAAAGACGCAGGAGAGCAATTATGATTTTTGATTATGAAACATTAAAAATGCTGTGGTGGTTGCTCATTGGCGTACTGCTAATAGGCTTTGCTATCACCGATGGCATGGATATGGGCGTAGCTATGCTGCTTCGCCTAGTGGGTAAAACAGACTCAGAGCGCCGCACGGTAATTAACACCATTGGCGCACACTGGGACGGTAACCAAGTATGGTTTATTACCGCAGGCGGCGCTTTATTTGCAGCGTGGCCTATGGTGTATGCCGCTGCATTTTCGGGCTTTTACTTTGCCATGATGCTGGTACTGTTTGCGCTATTTTTTAGACCTCTTGGCTTTGATTACCGTTCGAAAATAGACTCTAAACGCTGGCGTAATAACTGGGATTGGGGCCTATTTGCAGGCAGCGCTATACCCGCTTTAGTATTTGGTGTGGCATTTGGTAACCTATTTTTAGGGGTACCGTTTAACATTGATAACTTATTACGTGTAAGTTACCAAGGCTCGTTTTTTGGTTTACTCAATCCATTTGGCCTACTGGCTGGTTTAGTTAGTATAGCCATGTTAATTGCCCATGCGGGTATGTGGCTACAACTGCGCACAGCAGATGCGGTTGCACAGCGCTCAGCGCAATATGGGCGCTACGCCTTAGTGGTATTTATTGTATTGTTTGCAGCTGCGGGTTTTTGGGTGGCAAACATAGATGGCTACCAAATTGTGTCTATGCCTGATACGCAAAGCCACGCGGACCCGTTGGCAAAAGTCGTCAGCACAGCGCAAGGGGCATGGCTTAATAATTACAGCGAGCGCCCATGGACAATGACCTTTCCTATTTTAGGCTTTGTTATGGCACTCAGTGCACTACTTTTCTCAAAATTAAACAAGCCAGCGCTTGGGCTTATTTCAACCAGCATAATGTTAATTGGCGTTATTATGACGGCAGGTGTGTCGTTGTTTCCATTTATTATGCCATCTGTTAATAACCCTGATATTAGCTTAACTATTTGGGATGCCGTGTCGAGCCACAGAACGCTTAATATTATGTTTGTTGCTGTTGTTATATTTATTCCGTTAATACTGGCCTACACCACCTGGTGTTACGTAAAAATGTGGCGCAGAGTAACGGTAGACGAAATTGAAAATAACACGCACGGTAGCTACTAAGGAGACTAAATTATGTGGTATTTCGCTTGGATTTTAGGTGTACTTTTAGCCTGTACCTTAGGTGTTATAAATGTAATGTGGTACGAGTTTCATCAAAATAAAAACAGCATAGCTGATGATGAACAACCGATGCACGATTTACTAAACGAAGCTAACAACACAAAAGATGACGACTAACCCCCGACCAAATCGCGCGCAGCAGCAATCTCTGCGCGCTTTTTTAAAAAAGCAAAGTAAGCCTGCGGGTGCATGGTTAAAGTTAAGTATTGCGCTGGGCACATTTAACGCTATTTTAATGATTGCAGGCGCGTATTTACTGGCTCACACTATTCATAACGTTATGTTTGCAGGTGCAAGCCTTAGCCAAGTAACTCACTTACTTTGGCCGCTTGCGGGGATTATTTTACTCAGGGCTCTATTTTTAGCTATTAGCGAAAGGCTCAGTGCTTATGCGGCACTTAAAATAAAATCGGCTATGCGCCAAACCTTATTAACCAAATTGACGCAACTTGGCCCAAGTTATATTGAACAACACGGCCAAGGCGCTACACTCAACACCTTACACGATGGCGTTGAAGCACTGCACGATTACTACGCTAAATATTTACCTGGCGTTGCTTACAGCGCGCTTATTCCGCTAGCAATATTAGTGGTTATATTCCCTACCGATTATAAGGCTGGCTTAATCTTTTTATTAACCGCCCCGCTTATTCCATTTTTTATGATTTTAGTTGGTCATAAGGCTGAAGCACTTAATCAACAGCGATGGAAACAACTTGCCGTACTTGGTAATTACTTTTTTGACCGCGTACAGGGGTTAACACAACTTAAATTGTTTAACGCAACGCAAAAAGAGCTTAAACAAATAGCCAACATTTCTGATGACTTTAGGCACGCCACACTCAGTGTTTTAAAAATTGCCTTTTTATCATCATTCGCACTGGAATTTTTAGCCACTATTAGTGTGGCACTGGTGGCGGTAATTATTGGTTTTAGGCTGTTTTTTGGCACGCTTGATTTTGCAACTGGCTTTGTTGTTTTACTACTCGCTCCAGAGTTTTATTTACCCCTGCGCCAATTAGGCAGCCACTACCATGCCCGTTTGCAAGGTATTAGTGCCGCAGCCGATATGATCGCTATTTTAAATGCCCCACTTCCTGAACAATCACAGCAAAATGAAACAACGTTTGCGGCGCCTTTAAACTCAATAAGCATAAACAACTTAAACTTTACTTATCCCAATAGTCATGAAGGCATCAAAAATATAAACCTTACGTTACCCGGTAAAGGGTTAGTCGCTTTAGTGGGCGCAAGTGGCTCAGGTAAAAGTACTTTATTTGATTGTTTATTAGGGTTTCACCCACAGGTGATTGAGCAGATAAGTATTAATAATAAACCACTTGATGCGACAAGCATTAATACATTACAAAATTCAATCGCGTGGATACCCCAAACACCCACGCTATTTTATCAAAGCATTAGCGATAATATAAAAATAGCCAAACCAGATGCTACACAATTAGAAATTGAGCAAGCAGCGCGCCAAGCTGGCGCTTTAGATTTTATAAACACATTACCAAATGGCTTTAATACATTGATAGGTGAGCAAGGTGAAGGGCTTTCTGGCGGGCAAAAACAACGTATAGCCCTTGCTCGGGCGTTTTTAAAACAAGCCCCTATTTTAGTGCTTGATGAACCCACAGCCCACCTTGATAGCCAAACCGAACAGCTTATTCAGCAGGCTATAACACATTACGCTAAAAACCATTTAGTGTTGGTTATTGCTCATCGGCTAAATACGGTGAAAAACGCGAATAACATCCTTGTTATGCAAAATGGCGAAATAGCACAGCAAGGCACCTACAGCCAACTTGAGCAGCAACAAGGCGCATTTAAATCACTCCTTAATTTGCAAGCGCAAGGAGCAAACAATGACTAATTTTATTAGGCTATTAACGCTTTGCCGCCCGCATTATAAAGCCATGCTACTGGGTACTTTTTTAGCAACGCTAACGGTACTTGCAAACGTGGGCTTATTAGCCATATCGGGGTGGTTTTTAGCCTCAATGGCGGCAGCGGGTATTGCTGGCGTACACATGAACTACTTTACCCCTGCAGGAACCATTCGGTTTTTAGCGATTGTACGAACTGCATCACGCTATGGTGAGCGCCTAGTAACGCATAACGCGACATTTTTACTACTTAGTGAAATACGCGTTAATATGTTTGCCACGCTAAGCAAGCTAAATAATGTAGATTTAGCAATGAGTCGCAGCGCCGATTTAGTTAACCGCTTACAAAATGACGTAGATGCGCTTGATAAGTTTTACTTAAACATATTACTGCCAATGCTGGTGGCGCTCTTGAGTGTGCCAATTATCATGGTATTTATGGTGGCTTATAATGCCAACGTTGCGCTAATTTGTTTTATCGGCATTTTATTAATTGGTGTTGTTTTACCAGCTCTATTAAGTGCTAAATTAAATAAAAATAGTCATAAAGAAACACAGCTCAGTGCACAACTTAGATCAGAGCTTTCTGACACCCTAACAGGCCTTAGAGAACTGAGTATTTATCAAGCTCGTGCAGGGCAAATTTCAAAATGCAATGAACTCAACGAGCAGTATAACCAACAACTTTTTAGTCGTCATAAAGCACTAGCAAATAGCGACGGTTTAAGTTTGCTGGTGGTACAACTCGCTATGCTTGGCGCAATAGTCACTATTGTACCTTTGGTTTATAGCGGCGCTATGGTAAATGTTGAGCTGGCTATGCTAAGCCTATTTGTATTAGCAAGCTTTGAAAGTGTTTTACTGCTCCCTAACGCGTTTATAGAGCTGCCCAATGTACTCAAAGCTGCTGAGCGCCTATTTACACTTGAAGATAAAGTTACAGCCCAAGAAGCTAATAGCGCTAAGTTAATTGAGATACAGTTTGATAAAAACAATACAACTTTAGCGCTTAATAACATTGCCTATAAATACCAAGAGCACACCGCTTTAACTAATATCAGCTTTACCCTTAAAGCACAGCAAAAAGTAGCGATTGTAGGCAGAAGCGGCAGTGGTAAAAGCACATTGGTTAATTTACTCACCGGTTTATGGCCAGTGCAGCAAGGCAGCATTAGGCTAAGTGATGAAAATAACGCAGAAGATCTTCACGCACTAAGCAGCAACACCCGCGCAAACGTTATTAATATACTCGCGCAGCAGCACCATATTTTTGATGGCACACTTAGTGAAAATTTACGCTATGCAAAGCCAAGCGCCACAAAAGAAGAAATGCTTGAAGCCATTAGCCTTGCCCAGCTGGCGCCTTGGTTTAATGCGCTACAAGATGGTTTAAAAACACGTTTAGGCACAGGCGGAAGAAGCGTTTCTCAAGGCCAATCTAGGCGTATAGCCATTGCGCAAGCTTTATTACAAAACCCAGCCATTTTAGTCCTTGATGAGCCTACTGAAGGACTTGATAATCAATCTAAGCAAACGGTAATGAAAGCTATTATGCAGGTAATGAGTAACGCAAGTGTACTCACCATTACCCACGACCCAGCTCTTTTAGCGCAAATGGATAATATTATTTGGCTAGAAAATGGCAGCTTAATAGCACAAGGTACTCATAAAGCGCTTAGCGAAAAGTATACCGATTACGTTGCCTTAACTACTCGGTTTTAAAACGCTGATTGATACATCGATAACGCCGACTTTAGGGTCGGCAATTTTTTTAAACATACCTAGCGATAAATCAATAACCCGCCCTCTAACGTACGGACCTCTGTCGTTTATTCTTACGATTACCGATTTATTATTTGCCAAGTTTTTAACCTTCACTTTTGTACCAAAGGGTAAATCTAAATGCGCAGCTGTGGATGCGTTTTGGCTAAATGTTTCACCGTTTGCCGTTGTACGGCCATGGTATTTATTAGCGTAATAAGAGGCTTTACCTAACTGAGTACGCTCGCCATTGGCAGAGGTAACTATAGGTTGGCTGCTACACGCAGCTAAAATTGACAAAAAACTGAGGGTAAAAATTAACTTAGTAAAAGACATAACTGCGCTTTAATTATAAAAATTCGCGCAAAGGTTAACCTTACGTGGCTGAGTGTGTACTGAATTAAAGCGTGTTTCAGGCAATAAAAAACCACCGTCGATTACTCTAAGGTGGTTTTTTAAAAGCATAAAACGCTTATCTTACGATTCCGCGCTCAGAACTTTTCACAAAATCAATCATAGTTTGTACAGCAGGGTACTTAGCGGCATCTTCGCTGAGCGAGGCAATTGCTTCATCCACACTTAAGCTCTTACGATAAAACGCTTTATAAGCGCGGCGTACAGCCATAATTTCATCGCTTTCGAAGCCACGACGCTTCATACCTTCTTTATTGGTCGCTGCAGGGCCTGCAGGCATACCAATGGTGGTTACAAATGGTGGTACATCTTTATTAACACCTGAGTACATGCCAATAAAGGCATGATCACCAATTTTACAAAACTGATGCACACCTGAGTTACCACCTAAAATAACCCAATCGCCTACATGCACATGGCCTGCAACACTTGCATTGTTAGCAAATATAACGTTGTTACCAATTACAGCGTCGTGTGCAACGTGGGTATACGCCATAAATAAGTTGTTGCTACCAATTTTAGTAACACCTTGATCCTGAATAGTACCACGGTGAATCGTTGCGCACTCACGAATAACGTTATTGTCGCCTATGATAAGCGTGGTTGGTTCGTTGTTATATTTTTTGTCTTGGCAGGCTTCGCCCACTGACGCAAATTGAAAAATATGATTGCCTGAGCCAATTGTAGACGGCCCTTTAATAACAACGTGAGACTCAATAATACAGTCATCACCGATCACAACATCATTGCCAATATAGCTATATGGACCAACTGAGACATTGTTGCCTAGTTTAGCGCCAGGTTCGATTATTGCTGTAGAATGGATCACTATTAAAACTCTCTTCTCGCACACATAATTTCGGCACTACATACTACTTTGCCGTCGACTCTTGCTTCAGCGGCAAATTTCCATATATTGCGACGCTCTTTTAAAAACTCTACATGTAAATGCATAGTATCGCCTGGTACTACAGGCTGCTTAAAACGCGCATTATCTACTGCAGCAAATAAGTAAAGCTCATTATCGCCACGGTTTTCAACGGTTTTAAAACCAAGTAAACCAGTTGCTTGCGCCATTGCCTCTAATATTAGCACACCTGGGAAAATTGGCTGGTTTGGAAAGTGACCAGTAAAAATCGGCTCATTAACTGTTACGTTTTTAACCGCATGTAGTTTTTCACCTGGTGTAAAATCAATAACACGATCAACTAAAAGCATCGGGTAACGATGGGGTAATAAACTTAAAATTTCTTGAATATCAAGGCTATTTAATTCGTTTGCCAAAATAGCATCCTTATTTGTGTTCAACGTTTATGACTTAGCCAATGCTTCAAGCGCTTTAAGACGAGCTTTCATGTCTGAAAGATTACGCAAGTGAGCAATTGATTTACGCCATTCTTTATTAGTTGTATGGGGCATACCAGATGAGTAAATACCCGGCTCGGTGATCGATTTAGTCACCATACTCATGCCGGTAATTATAACACCATCACATACTGACATGTGACCATTAATTGCTGTCATCCCGCCAATTTGGCAGTTTTTGCCTATGGTGACACTGCCAGCCAGTACAGTACAACCTGCAATGGCAGTACCCGAGTTAACTTCAACGTTGTGTGCTATTTGACATTGGTTATCAATGATTACATTGCTATGTATAATCGTGTTATCAAGTGCGCCACGGTCAATTGTTGTGCTTGCGCCCACTTCAACCTTGTCACCAATAATCACAGAGCCTAGCTGCGGTATTTTAACCCACTGCCCGCGCTCGTTTGCATAGCCAAATCCGTCACTGCCAACCACTGTATTTGCTTGGAACAAACAATCAGCGCCAATTTCAACATCGTGATAAATAGTTACACTCGGCCAAAGCTTTGTGCCAGAACCTATTTTAACACGTTCGCCAATAAAACTGTTCGGACCAATTTGTGCATTATCACCAATAACAGCGCCGGCTTCTATCACTGCATTTGCACCAATGGCTGCGCTAGCACTTACCGTTGCACTTGGGTGAATAGTGGCACTGGCATGAATACCCTGCTGCGCCGATTGCGGGGTTGTATCCATAAATTGTGCAAGCTTTGCGTAACTTACATACGGATTGCCAACAATGATTTTTGCGCCATTAAAATACGGCGCATCGGCTTCGCTAAGAATAACTGCGCTGGCTTGCGTGGTTTCAAGCTGAGTGCGATATTTTGAGTTCGCTAAAAATGCAATATGCCCAGAACGGGCATTTGCAAGTGTAGCTATTTTTGTAATTTCTAAAGCGCCATCACCTTGAAGCTCGGCGCCTAGAAGTTCCGCAATATGCGAAAGCGTATAATTTTGCATAGAGTGATTATTTCTTACTAACTGCTGATACAACTTTGCTTGAAAGATCAGTTACTTCTTTAGGGTTAAAGTAAATAGTTGTGTCTTTAACTTTAACTTCATCGAAGTCGCCGTCTTTAGCAATTTCTTCAATTGTTTTAATGATTAAACCTTGAACTTTAGCAAGCTCTTGGTTTTGACGTGCTTTAATTTCTTGCTCTAAAGGACGGCCTTTTTCAGCAAGGTTTTTTTGCATGCCTTGGATTTTATCGCGTAATGCATCTTTTTGAGCTTGGCTCATAGTAGTGCTTTCACGCTTAAATTTTTCTGCTTCAAAGCGGATATCGCCTTGTAGTTTTTCCAGCTCTTGACGACGCTCAGCAAACTCAGTTTGTAAAGACTGCTCAATTTTAGCCATTTGAGGAATTTGCTTGTAGATCTCTTGCATATCAACAATGCCTACTTTGTGAGCGAAAGCACTTGCAGAGGTGCCCATCATCAATGTTGCTAACACGGCTACTGCTGTTGATTTAAATAATTTTTTCACAAAAAACTCCTTTAGAAAGTGTTACTAATATTAAAGCTGATGGTCTTTGTATCGTCATCTTCTTCTTTTTGCAATGGATACGCAAAACTAATCAGCATTGGACCCATTGGAGAGATCCATTGTAAAGATAAACCGGTCGATACCCTAAAGCGCATTGGATCAGAGTAATCGTCTAACTTAGCACGCTCATCTGGCGCTAAGTTTTGGAAACGGTCAACGTTAAATTCAGTATCCCATACGTTTGCAGCATCTACAAAGAAACTGGTACGTACAGAGCTGGTGTTTTCTTCATCTAAGAACGGCGTAGGTACAATTAGCTCCATACCTGCAACCGCTTTTGCATTACCACCAATACGCCCTTGCGGTACTAAAATATCAAACTCTTCTGAGCCACCAATACTACCGGTTGTCGTCCCATCAGCATTTGGAGTACCTGGAATTGATAAAGGAATACGCGATACAGCACGAGGTAATATTGTATTACGGTCAAAGCCACGTAGTTCCATTTCAGTTATACGGAAGTACTCTTGAAACGGCAGTGTTTGCTCATAGCCATTAGTCGACCCATAGCCATTACCGTAACCAAGCGCTGCACGTGTTGAGAACACCCAACGGTGGTCATTAGAAATAGGCCAATAAAAGCGAGAATCGTAGTTCAGTTTAAAGTACTGAAGATCTGAATTAGGCGTTGTGGCTGTTAAATTTAATGTTTGGCGCGAACCCGCTGTTGGGAATAAACCACGGTTAACGGTAATACGCGACCAACCAACGCTTAGCTCATATTTAGTAAAGTCAAAGCCAGCATCTGGGTTTTCTTCATCTAAGAAGGTTTCGCGAAGTACACGTGTTTGCTCGTATTCAGCAATTTCTGATAGTTCTTCTTGAATCCAACGTACACCAAAGTTAACACGGTTCACCGCATCAATTGGGAAGCCAATGTTGGTACCAATACCATAACTTGTTGACTTATAATCTACTAAGCTAAATTTACTGGCATCGTAGTTGTTGTAGAAAACACTGCTGCCTTGCGATACGCCATCTGGCGTAAAGTAAGGGTCGGTATACGACAAGCTAATGCTTTCTGAACCTGTCGAGGTATTTAGGTTTAAGCCAATTTGGTTACCCGTACCTAAAAAGTTAGATTCGGTGACACCAATATTAAACTGTAAACCTGCATATGAACCATACGCTAAGCCCGCATTAAAGCTACCTGCCGATTGCTCTTTTACCGTAAAGTCTACATCAACTTGGTCATCCACACCTGGGACTGGCACTACGTTAAAATCAACAGTTTCCATGTACGGTAAACGTTGGATTTGCAGTTTTGAGCGCTCAAGGTTTTGATTAGATAACCATGCACCTTCAAGTTGTGTCATTTCGCGGCGAACTACTTCATCAGCGGTATTTTGGTTACCACCCACAATAATACGGCGAACGTATACACGTTTACCCGGATTTACCGACAGCGTAAGTTGCACTTCTTGTTTTTCATCGTCAATTTCTGGAATTGTACGAACTTCGGCATTGGCATAACCAAAGCGCGCTAAATAGCTTTTTATAAATTCTTCAGATGAAGTGACTACAGAGCCGTTATACAGCTCACCAGCGCGAAGTGGAATAACGCTTTTGATTAGCTCTTCTCGGCCAAGTAAATCACCAATAAAGTCAAAACCTTTAACCGTATATTTAACACCTTCAGTTAAGTTAGCTGTTACATACACTGACTCTCGCTCTGGGCTTACTGATACTTGCGTTGAATCAATATTAAAACGTAAGTAACCACGGTCCAGATAAAAACTACGGATTTTTTCTAAATCGCCTTCAATGGTTTGTTTTTGGTAACGGTCGCTACCCATAAACTGCCACCATGGTAAATCTTGTTGCGATTCAGCAAGCTTTAAAAGTTCTTCGTTAGAGAATAATTCGTTACCCACTAAGTTGATTTGACGAATAGAGGCGGCTTCGCCTTCGTCAAATTCTAGCTTAAGCTTTACACGGTTACGTGGCAGCTTAGTTACGCTAATATCAACGGTGGCGTTGTATTTACCAATACTGTGGAAAAACTCAACTAAGCCCTTTTCGATATTATCGATAACAGTTTTATCAAGTGGTTCACCTTGGCGAATATCTTGCTGATCGAGTGATTCGTTAAGCTGCTCATCTTTTATATCTTTATTGCCTTCAAACTCAATAAAGCTAATAGTAGGACGCTCAGTAACTTTGAAAATAACGTTATTACCATCGCGTAACGCTTTGATGTTGTCAAAGTGACCTGAACGATAAAGTGACTTTATTGTTTTTGAAATCGTATAGTCATCAACGTTATCGCCCACATTGATAGGAACATGCGTAAGTGCTGCACCAAGTGCTACACGTTGCAAGCCTTCAATTTTTAAATCTTCAACAATAAAGGAGTTTTGGCCTAGGGCTGCAAAGCTTGCACCCAATAAACTTGAAACTGCCAAATGTTTTTTTATAGCCATTTTATTATCTTTATCCTTTACAACTGTATTACCGCTTAACATCAAAACTAATAATTAGTGATGCTTACAATCGTGTTCTAATTAGTAATTGTCACGCTGTAACTACAAACGCGATACATCATTGAACAAAGCGAAACATGTTAAAAATATGAGCAGCAAGGCGCCCACTTTAAAACCAAATTCTTGTGTCTTTTCAGAGACCGGCTTTTTACGGAAAAGTTCAATTATGTAATACATTAAGTGTCCGCCATCAAGCACTGGCAGAGGCAATAAATTAAATACACCCAAGTTAACGCTTATTAGCGCTAAAAAGCTTAAAAAGGCAACTAGTCCGTAGCTTACGCTAGTTCCTGCCCCAACTGCAATGCCCACAGGACCACTTAAATTTTTAACCGAAACCTGACCTGTAATTAAATTACCAATCATGTCAAAGCTAAGCGTTATAAGGCGCCAAGTCTCTTGAGTACCACGAGCAATACTATCAAGCGGACCAAAGCTTCGGGTCTCAACATAGCCCTCAGGCCAAGGCTGAACAACCGGCGCAACGCCTAAAAACCCTTGCTCAACACCTTGTTCATTAATACGCGATTTAGGCGTTACTATTACGCTATTTATACTATCTTGTCTTTTTACACTAAATTGTAAAGATTTGTTAGCCGATTGCGTAATAAGATTAACTAATTGCTGCCAATCGCTTATTGTTTCACCATTTACGGCGATAATCGTATCGTTAACTTGTAAATTTGCCACTTCGGCAGCAGAGTTTTTAGTAATAGCCGCAATCGTTAATGTGGCTTGGGGTCTAAAGGGGACAATACCTAACGAACTCAGTGGTGGCACATCTTGTTTATCAAGCTTCCAACCTTCGACGTTGAGTATTTTTGTTTGCTCTTGGTAGTTCTGATTACGCACAACAACGGGCACGCTTTGTTCACCTAAGCTCGACATAAGTGCAAACGTTGCATCTTGCCAAGTAGTAATATCATCACCGCCAATTTTAATAATTTGCTCTGAGGGCATAATGCCCGCCTGCTCTGCACGGCTTCCCTCGGTAATGCTACCTACCACAGGTTTTACCGACTGTACGCCCACCATATACATAGTAGCAAGCGCTACAATGGCGAATAAAAAGTTTGCCAACGGCCCGGCGGCAACAATCGCTATACGCGCCTGAACAGATTTAGCGTTAAATGATAAATGACGCTCACTTTGAGGTACTTCATCAACACGCTCATCAAGCATTTTAACGTAGCCACCCAGTGGGATAGCAGCTATTACATATTCTGTATTATACTTATCGTGCCATTTTATAAGTGGTTTACCGAAGCCAATTGAAAAGCGCAGTACTTTAACGCCCATCTTACGGGCAACCCAGAAGTGTCCATATTCATGAATAGCAACTAAAATACCTAACGCTAAAATAAACGAGCCAAGGTTCCAAAAAAAATCTAACATATTAATGAATCACTTTTGTTACTAGCTGCGCCGCACGTTCACGGGCTAATTTGTCACACTCTAAAATATCTTCCAAACTTTGTACGTTCGTAAATGTCGCATCGTCGAGTGTTTGTGCATTAATTTTATAAATGTCAGTAAAGCCAATTTGACCTTTTAAAAATGCCGCAACAGCAATTTCGTTTGCCGCGTTAACGGTGGTAGTTGCACCTTGCCCGGCACTGCACGCGTTAATAGCGAGTTGTAAATTTGGATAACGGTCGAAGTCGGGCTTAGTAAACGAAAAATCACAAAGATCCGAGAAGTTTAGTGGCTTAACGCCAGCATCTATCCGCTCAGGATAAGCAAGCGCATGCGCTATAGGCGTGCGCATATCAGGGTTACCCATTTGCGCTAAAATAGAGCCATCATGGTATTGCACCATAGAATGAATAATACTTTGCGGGTGGATCACCACATCAATATCGCGGGTGTCACAATTAAACAGCCATTTAGCTTCAATAAATTCAAGCCCTTTGTTCATCATGGTGGCTGAATCTACCGATATTTTTTGCCCCATAGACCAATTTGGATGCGCGACGGCTTCACTTACTGTTACCGCTTTTAAGGTGTTTATATCGCGCGTTAAAAATGGACCACCGGAGCCGGTAAGTAAAAGTTTGCTTACGCCATTTTTTTGTAAATTTTGATCAGCATTTGCGTTTTGAAGTGAGTGAGGTAAGCACTGAAAAATAGCGTTGTGCTCGCTATCAATGGGTAACAATGTGGCTTTGTGCTGTTTTACCTTATCAATAAACAATTGCCCTGACATAACCAACGATTCTTTGTTGGCCAGGAGTACTTTTTTACCGGCCTCAACAGCACTAAGTGTAGGCAGTAAACCGGCAGCGCCCACAATAGCCGACATAACGGTATCTACATCAGGGTGGGCGCATAAATCGCTCATAGCCTGCTGTGAATGCATTACTAAGGTTTGGCATGGCGTATTATTTAAATAAGACGATAGTTGCTCTGCAGCGCTTTGTGTAGCCATAACTGCATATAACGGCTCATGCTCAATACACAGTTCAGCCATTTTTTTTGCATTGTTGCCTGCTGTTAAAGCAAATACGTTAAATAACGTTTTATTTCTTGCGACTACGTCTAATGTACTTAAACCGATTGAACCTGTGGCGCCTAAAATAACAAGTTGTTGCTGTTGGCTCATAAACTCAAGGTCCATGCATAACACATTACAAACATAGGTGCTGCAGCAGTTAAGCTGTCGATTCTGTCTAAAATACCGCCGTGCCCAGGTAAACAGCGGCCGCTGTCTTTTAGGCCTGCTTCACGTTTAAACATACTTTCGAGCAAGTCACCAACAGCCGAAAATAAAGCAATAAATGCGGTCATTAAGGCATAAATAGGCCATACAGCAAAATCAACACCGGTAAAGTGGCAAAATGCTAAAACAAATATAATTGATGCAACCACACCGCCAGCTAGACCTTCGATGGTTTTGTTTGGGCTTACCTTTGGCATTAATTTGTGCTTACCAAAACTTTTACCTGTAAAGTAAGCCCCTACATCGGCACTCCACACAATACCCAGTACAACTAAAATCAGTACCGAGCCAAAATGCGTTGATTCAGCGTATTGGGCGCTGCGTAAGGTGTTAAGTGCTAGCCACAGAGGAACCAAGGTAAGCAACCCTGCAATACCACGCATTACTAAGCCTTCGTTCCATGCTTTAGCCATAGCTGGGTAGCGCCAAATTAAATAACTGGCCACAATCCACCATGCAAACGAGAGCGTAAACAGGTAATTAGCATCACCAACCAACTGGCCGTTTTGCCACAAAGACTCTATTGGCCAATGTAAATTTAATAGCGCCAATAAGGCGGCGATTAACACAACAAATGCGCCGCGCTTTAATTTTCCACACAGACCCATAAATGCAGACCACTCCCACGCGCCAAGTAAAACAATAATACCGGCGAAATAACTAAATAAAGTTAGTGGAGTATAAAAAACCAAGGCTAGCGCTAACGGCGCTAATACAACCGAGGTTAAAATTCGTTGTTTTAACAAAATTGTGACCCTTATTCTATTTTAGGTTTGAGCGAGTAATTGTTTTATTTGTTCGCCCGTACAACCAAAACGTCTTTCTCTGGCAACGTAGCACGCAATGGCCTCTGCAAATGCGGCTTCGTTAAAATCAGGCCAAAGAGTGTCGGTAAAGTAAAGTTCCGCGTATGCAGCTTGCCATAGTAAAAAGTTACTAATACGAACATCACCACCCGTGCGAATTAATAAATCCGGCTCGGCTTGGTCTGCCATGCTCATATGCTGTGCTATGCGCTCTTCTGTAACATCCTCAGCCTTGAGTTGTCCGTTTTCAACTTGTAATGCAAGTTGCTTTGCTGCATTTACCATATCCCATCTACCGCCATAATTAGCGGCTACATTTAAATGCAAACCGGTGTTATCTGCTGTTAGCTCATGCGCAGCGTTTACTTTGCTACGTAAACTTTCAGAGAATCGTGATAAATCTCCAATAATGGTCAGTTTTACATTATTTTTATGAAGCTTTTTGACTTCCTTTGTTAAAACAAACAAAAAAAGCTCCATTAACGTGTTTACTTCGTCTTCGGGGCGGCGCCAGTTTTCACTACTAAAAGCAAATAAGGTTAACGATTGTATCCCTAATTTAGTACAAAACTGAACAGATTGACGAACTGCGTCCACGCCTTTTTTATGCCCGAACACACGAGGTCTATTTCTAGCTTGTGCCCAACGCCCGTTACCATCCATGATGATGGCAACATGTTTAGGTAAGCATTGCTGTGAAATTGTGTCAGCGTCTAGAACCATAAATATTGAGTATTCCATAAAAAAACGCCGCCTAGTATACCCTAGACGGCGTTTCAAAACTAATATATTTCATAACCTACATTGAGGTTATTTAGCTGCTTAGATTTCCATCAACTCAGCTTCTTTAGCAGTTAACTGCGTATCCATTTCTTTAATGAATTTATCTGTAAGCTTTTGAATTGTATCTTCTGCTTGACGCGCTTCATCTTCAGAAATTTCTTTATCTTTTAATAACGATTTAATATCGCCGTTAGCATCACGACGAATATTACGCACAGCAACACGGCCGCTTTCTACTTCGCCACGTACAATTTTAATTAAATCTTTACGACGCTCTTCTGTAAGCGGAGGAAGTGGTACGCGAATTACTGTACCTGCAGACATTGGGTTTAAACCTAAGTCAGACGCCATAATTGCTTTTTCTACAGCTTGCGCTAAAGACTTATCGAATACGCCAATAGCCAGAGTACGAGAGTCTTCGATTGTTACATTAGCCACTTGGTTAAGCGGTGTATCAGCACCGTAGTACGATACCATGATACCGTCTAATATTGCCGGATGAGCACGGCCCGTACGGATTTTTGATAATTGACTACCTAGTGCTGCTACACTTTTTTGCATGCGCTCTTGCGCATCTTTTTGAATATCGTTAATCACGGTTTAATCCTAATTATTTGATTACTTCATCTGAGGCTTGTGAAGAGATAAGCGTGCCTTCTTCTTCACCCATAATTACGCGTTTTAACGCGCCTGATTTATTCATGTTAAATACGCTCAATGGCATATTATGATCGCGAGCGAGTGTAAACGCCGCTAAATCCATTACTTTTAGTTCTTTATCAATAATTTCATTGTAGCTTAAATGACGATAAAGCGTGGCATCTGGGTTTTTAACCGGATCATCACTGAATACGCCATCAACCTTAGTGGCTTTAATTACCGTGTCGGCTTCAATTTCAATACCGCGTAAACACGCAGCAGAGTCAGTGGTAAAGAACGGGTTACCTGTGCCTGCTGAAAAAATAACAACGCGGCCAGATTTCAATAAGCTAATTGCTTCGGCCCAGTTATATGCGTCACACACGCCGTTTAGTGGAATTGCCGACATTAAACGACAATTAACAAATGCACGGTGTAGCGCATCACGCATTGCAAGGCCATTCATTACCGTTGCAAGCATACCCATGTGATCGCCCACTACGCGGTTCATGCCAGCCTCAGCTAGCGAGCCACCACGTAAAAAGTTACCACCGCCGATAACCAAACCCACTTCTACGTCAAGCTCTACCAGCTCTTTAATCTCTTGAGCCATACGATCTAATACTTTAGGGTCGATGCCGAAGCCTTCGTCTCCCATTAAAGCTTCACCACTTAATTTAAGAAGAACACGTCTAAAAATAGGTTTACGATTGATAGTCATAGTATTGGGGCCAACTTTTTATTGAATTATGGGTAAAAAATAACCGCGCTTATGATAAACATAAAAGCGCGGTTATTTTAAAGAATTTCTAAGCGTGACGCAAAAGCAAATAGTACTTTAATGGCATCTAATTTCCTTATACATCACAAATAGTTAATCTTACTCGCCTTTAGCAGCTGCAATTTGAGCAGCAACTTCAGCAGCAAAATCTTCTTCTTTCTTCTCGATACCTTCACCAACTTCTACACGTGCGAAGCTAGTAACTGTTGCGTTTTTCTCTTTAAGAATTTCGCCAACAGATTTCTTAGGCTCCATGATGAAAGCTTGACCAGTAAGAGAAACCTCACCAGTAAATTTCTTCATGCGGCCAACAACCATTTTTTCAGCGATTTCAGCAGGCTTACCTTCGTTCATCGCGATGTCGATTTGTACTTGCTTTTCTTTTTCAACAACGTCAGCAGGTACATCTTCAGGCGTTAAGTACTCTGGGTTTGACGCAGCAACGTGCATTGCAATGTGCTTAAGAGTCTCTTCATCAGCAACACCTGCAACAACAACACCGATACGCTCACCGTGACGGTATTCAACAAGTGTTTCACCCGTGATGTACTGAAGGCGACGTACGTTAATGTTTTCGCCAATCTTAGTTACTAGCTCAACACGGTCTTCTTCAAACTTAGCTTGTAAGTCTTCGATAGTGATTGTTTCAGCGATAGCAGCGTCAGCAACTTTGTTAGCAAATGCTAAGAAGCTTTCGTCTTTTGCTACGAAGTCAGTTTGACAGTTAACTTCTACAAGTACTGCAACACCATCGTTTTTCTTGATGATGATAGTACCTTCAGCAGCAATGTTACCTGCTTTTTTAGCAGCCTTTGCAGCACCGCTCTTACGCATGTTTTCAATCGCTAACTCGATGTCGCCATCAGTTTCAGTTAACGCTTTTTTACAATCCATCATGCCAGCGCCAGTACGCTCGCGTAATTCTTTAACTAGGGCAGTAGTTACAGCCATTAGTAAATCCTCAAATCAGGTATTAGATAAGCGGGTAAACCGCTCTACAAGAATAGCAAGTCTTCACCTTAAAAAGATGAAGACTTGATGACAGCTAATTACTCAGCTTCTACAAAGTCGTCTTTCTCAGCTTGAGCAACGATGTTGTTCTCACGACCTTCAGTGATAGCAGCTGCAACAGAGCTAGTGTAAAGGTTGATTGCACGGATAGCATCATCGTTACCAGGTACGATGTAATCAACACCGTCTGGGTTAGAGTTAGTATCAACGATTGCAACAACTGGAATACCTAGGTTGTTAGCTTCACGGATAGCAATGTGCTCGTGATCAGCATCGATAACGAAGATAGCATCTGGAAGGCCACCCATGTTTTTGATACCGCCAAGGCTCTTTTCAAGCTTTTCCATTTCGCGAGTAAGCATTAACGCTTCTTTCTTAGTTAACTTCTCGAAAGTACCGTCTTGGCTTTGCGCTTCAAGGTCTTTAAGACGCTTGATTGACTGACGAACTGTTTTCCAGTTAGTTAACATACCACCTAACCAGCGGTGGTTAACGAAGAACTGGTCGCTTTGTAAAGCAGCTTCTTTAACTGCTTCGCTTGCTGCGCGCTTAGTACCAACGAAAAGAACTTTACCTTTGTTTGCAGCAGCACTTGATAAAAACTTAAGTGCGTCGTTGAACATTGGTACTGTTTGCTCAAGGTTGATGATATGTACACGGTTACGTGCGCCGAAGATGAAAGGCTTCATCTTAGGGTTCCAGTAACGTGCTTGGTGACCAAAGTGAACACCAGCTTGAAGCATATCGCGCATTGAAACGTTTGCCATTTTGTAAATCCTCTATGTAGTTTAGGGTTAGGCCTCCACATATCCCATAGCACCAACACCGAAGTATTTAAACTTCAAATGCACCCAAGTGTATGTGACGATACGTGTGTGTGTTAAAATAAAATTGTGTTTGCCTTAAATACAAAAAATCATTTAAGAATTTATTTGTAAAAAGACGGCGCGCTTTATACCATATTAAAATTAAATACTCAACGTCGCGTGCAAAATTTGTGCGACGATAAATGTTAAAAAATGCAACTTTGGAGCCTCAATGAGCGCTGTGATCAAGACCCCTGAAGAAATTGAAAAAATGCGTGTAGCCGGGCGTTTAGCGGCAGACGTACTTGAAATGATTGAACCACATGTAGTGCCGGGTGTGACTACTGATGAGCTAAATACAATTTGTCATGATTATATTGTAAATGTGCAAGATGCTATCCCTGCGCCGTTAAATTACCACGGTTTTCCTAAGTCGGTATGTACCTCTGTAAATCATGTAATTTGTCATGGCATTCCAAATGACAAACCGTTAAAAGATGGCGATAGCGTCAACATTGATGTCACCGTAATTAAAGATGGATACCATGGCGATACCTCTAAAATGTTTCATGTAGGTACACCTAATATTCAAGGTAAGCGTCTTGCACAAGTAACACAAGAAAGCTTATACCTTGCTATAAAAATGGTAAAACCTGGTGTGCGTTTAGGCGATATTGGTGAAGCAATCCAAAAATACGCTGAGAGCTTTAATTACTCTATTGTACGTGAATACTGCGGCCACGGTATAGGTAGCGAATTCCACGAAGAGCCACAAGTAATGCACTACGGTAAAGCAGGTACAGGCGAAACCCTTAAAGCGGGTATGTGTTTAACAATAGAGCCAATGGTTAACGCAGGTAAGCGCCAGTGTAAACTTTTAAAAGATGAGTGGACTGTTGTTACACGCGACCGTAGTTTGTCTGCACAGTGGGAACATACCTTATTAGTGACTGAAAATGGTGTTGAAATTTTAACGCTGCGATCGGATGATACTATCGACAGGATTATCGAACACTAATAACAAAACCACAGCATATGATAAGTACAGCTTGTTATATGTGAAAGGTTCAATAAGGAGCCAGCCCACGTGGCATTACCCAACAAAGTAAAAAAGTTGCTTAGCGATGCTGAGCAGCTGAGCGATTATCGCGATTGTTCTAGCTATTTTTATAAGTGGTTACATAACGAATTCTCTAAGCAACCAGTTGGTAATTTAATTAATGCCCGGGCAGAGTTTATAGACCGCCTGCTAATTAAACTGTTTCATGTTTACGATTTAGCTCATGAACCTGATCTAGCCCTTATTGCTGTGGGCGGTTACGGGCGTGGCGAGTTACACCCCTACTCCGACATTGACTTTTTATTGCTCGTTACGCAACCGCCTAGCGAGCAAATCTGCGAAAAAATAGGCCAGTTTGTTACCATGCTTTGGGATCTCAACCTTGAGATAGGACACAGTGTGCGTACCATTGAACAAGCCATAGAGCAAAAGCGTGAAGACGTTACCTTTGCTACCAGCTTGCTTGAAAGTCGCCTTATTTTTGGTAACCACATTGAGTTTGAAAAACTCAAAACACATATTATCGAGACCCCCGTTTGGCGCTCCGGCGAATTTTTTGTGGCCAAAGTACAAGAGCAAAACTTACGTCATAAAAAATGCCATGGCACAGCGTATAACCTAGAGCCAAACATTAAAGAAAACCCAGGTGGACTGCGCGACTTGCAAACCATTATTTGGGTTGCTAAAAAGCACTTTAGAGCCGAAACCTTACAAGAGCTTATTAACCACGGCTACTTAACGCATGAAGAGTTTCAGGAGCTTTCAGAATGCCTAGAAAACCTTTGGAATATTCGCTTTGCATTGCATTTAGCCGCTGGGCGCTCAGAAAACCGCTTACTGTTTGACCATCAACCCAACGCCGCAGAAATACTCGGGTTTGGAAGTGATGGTAAAGCGTCAGTTGAGCGTATGATGAAACGCTTATTTAGAATAATGAGCCGCGTACGCGAGCTTAATCAAATGCTGTTATCTTACTTTGAAGAAAGTATCATGCCAGAGAGCAGCGAAGCACCGGTAATAGAGTTAGACAAAGACTTTGAACGTGTTGGCCACCAAATTAGGGTTAAAAACCCATCGGTATTTTTTAGACGCGATCAACTGTTTGTTTTGTTTGAGCATATTGCCGACAACCCCGAAATTACGCATATTTACCCAAGTACTATTCGTACCATTAGGCAAGTACGCAGGCGCCTATTAGGTGATTTACAAGATTATGCGGCATGCCGCGAAGCATTTATGCGTATTGTAAAACACCCAAACGGCATGGGCCGCGCATTTACGCTCATGCACAAGCACGGCATGTTGGCCGCCTATTTACCACAGTGGCGTAATATATTTGGGCAAATGCAGTTTGATTTATTTCATGCCTACACGGTAGATGAGCACACCCATAAATTAATCAATAATATTTACCAATATTTTGATAAATCTAAAGTGAGCGAGTTTCCTATTTGTAGTGAAATAGTAACCCGTATGGATAAGCCCGAGCTGCTTTATTTAGCGGGTATTTTTCATGATATTGCGAAAGGCCGTGGGGGCGATCATTCAGAGCTTGGATCGGTTGATGCTATTGCTTTTTCTAAATTGCATGGTTTCCCCTCATCTGATGGCAAGCTTATTTCGTGGCTCGTTGGTAACCATTTACTTATGTCGGTTACAGCACAACGTAAAGATATAAATGACCCAGGTGTAATTAAAGACTTTGCATCACGGGTAAAAAATGAGCGCCAGCTCGACTACCTCTATTGTTTAACCGTTGCCGATATACGCGCTACCAACGATAATTTATGGAATGATTGGAAAAACACGTTACTGCGCGAACTCTACCTGCATACTCAGCGCGCATTGCGCCTAGGGCTTGAAAACCCAATGGATCAACGCGACCAAATACGCGATAAAAAACACCAAGCTAAACAGCGCTTACTTAATTTGGGCTACCTAGAAAACCAAATTGATTTAATTTGGAGCCGCTTTAAAGCCAATTACTTTACTGCCTTTAGCGAGCAGCAAATATCATGGCAAAGTGAACACCTATTAAAATGCGCAGACTTGAGCCTACCCAGTGTCATTGTTTCTGATAAAGCAATGCATGGTGGCACGCAAGTGTTTGCTTATAGCCCCTACTCTGGGCCGTTATTCGCTCGCTTAGTTAGCGTAATTGGTTCTAAAAAAGCGCAAATACAACACGCGCAGGTGCTTACAACTAAAGATGGCTACGCCCTATTTAACTTTGTAATACTTGAAGTGAGCGGCGACCCTATTGCAAGTAGCCGTGCTCAGTCAATTAAACGTGGGCTTGAGCAAGCACTGAACGAGCCACGTAAAAAAATACGCTTTAAAAAGAATCGCTCGCAACGATTTAAAGACTTTAATATTAAACCCAAAATTGTACTGCGCCCACACGCGCGTAAAGATCGCAGCCTAATAGAAATTCAAGCTGTAGATATACCCGGTTTACTAACCAAAATTGCCGAAGTTTTCCAAGCGCATTTATTACACATTCACGCTGCCCGTATCACAACGGTAGGTGAACGTGCCGAGGATTTCTTTGTCGTATCAAATAACGAATACCAAGCGCTGACTGATGAAGAGCAAGCCAAAATTCATCAGGCATTACGTAAAAAATTCAACGCCGAAACAGAATAAGGACACACCATGTCAGATTTAAAAACCATGATAGAAAACGCGTGGGACAACCGCGACAACATTAGCCCAAGCACCGTGTCTAGCGATGTTAAACAAGCTATTATCGATGCACTAGAACTACTAGATAGCGGCGCTGCCCGCGTTGCTGAAAAAATATCAGGCGAATGGGTTGTACACCAATGGCTTAAAAAAGCCGTATTACTGTCGTTTCGAATTCGCGATAACCAACCAATGAACGACGGCGTAAATCAGTTTTACGACAAAGTACCGCTTAAATTTAGCGACTACACGCCGGAGCAATTTCAGCAAGGCGGTATGCGCGTAGTACCCAATGCGGTAGCGCGTAAAGGCAGCTTTGTAGGTAAAAATGTGGTACTTATGCCATCGTATGTGAACATTGGCGCATTTGTAGACGAAGGCACCATGGTTGATACATGGGCCACAGTGGGCTCGTGTGCACAAATAGGTAAGAACGTACATTTATCGGGTGGTGTTGGCATAGGCGGCGTGTTAGAGCCACTACAAGCTAACCCAACCATCATTGAAGACAACTGTTTTATTGGCGCACGATCTGAAATTGTTGAAGGCGTAGTCGTAGAAGAAGGCGCTGTAATTTCAATGGGCGTTTATATCAGCCAAAGCACCCGTATTTACGACCGTGAAACCGGCGAAATTCACTACGGCCGCGTACCAGCAGGCGCTGTAGTTGTGCCAGGCGCGCTCCCATCAAAAGATGGCACCCACAGCCTGTACGCAGCAATTATCGTGAAAAAAGTAGATCAACAAACACGCGAAAAAGTAGGCATCAACGCCCTACTACGCTCAATTGATGATTAAAATAAGCGATAAGCTTTTAGCTGTAAGCTTTTAGTTGATTTGTGTTAAACGTAGGTTGGGTTGAGTGAAACGAAACCCAACAACACATTAAAGCTTATTGCTTTAGCTAAACTTTAATTGTATATAGAAAAGCGCTAAGTCCGTATGGGATTAGCGCTTTTTAAATTCTTCTAAATGAAGTTTCAGTGCTAGAAACTTTTACATTGTAATCTAATGAACTCAAAAGAGACCTCAAGCCTTTAACAGCCAAGTCTTTGTTCTCTGATGGGCCAACTATAATCTCTTCAATTGAATTTTTAGGAAAAGGTATCGCTCTATATGGGGCTATAATGCCAGACTTTAGGGTTCTGTAGCGTAAAGGAAAAAACTCTTTCACTCCATTTTCAAGCTCTATAAAATCAATATTTGAGGAGTCTATAAAATCAAAATAACCCTTTTCAGTATTTTCATTTAATGAGACTAAACCAGGGTAAAAAAGAGTAAAACGATACTCTTCTTCATATTCGAACGCTTGATCTTTTATGCTAGCAATCTTAAAAATCGCTTCATTAAAAATTTCAATTGCAGTAATAGCACATTTTTCATTTAGGTCATTTCCACTTAAATTTGGATCTAACACATAACTTAAAACCTCAGGCAGATAGTGTTCTTCAATTAAAGAATGAAGCATTTCCTCAGTTGGTTGGTAATCAACATCATCATAGCCACTCAAAAGTTTTCTTTGCCTAAAGTACTCATCATCAAATAGCTTTTCTTTATTAAACTTTATGCAATATGAAGTTTGCTCTGACCCGTAAGTTAGCCAGTGGTTTAGGCTATCACGCTTAGTTGTAAATGAAGTGGTATAAATTTCATCAATGGTATTATTATCAATTATATTCCATAGAAAATTTAAAAAATGATTTGCGAGATGCACGTCCTTACTTCGCATTTCTTTTTGGGTAACATCTAAAGGTATATTTTTGTGTTTGGCATAAATTTCTTCGAGTTTGATTTGTGAAAACTCAGACAAACTCCCTCTGAGTGATTTTATTCTATCAATTCCTTGCTTTATTTCTCTAAAATCATTTAGATACTCTGCGTTAGTAGCCCATAAACTTTTGCTCTCTAAAATTCCCTTTAAACCATCTGCAGAAGTGTAGTGATAAACATAATCCATATTTAAAGCCTAAAAAATTCCCGAGATTAACTCCGAGTCTAACTCTTTTATACAAAACAATAAAATTGAGATGACACAAAGTACTATAACCCTGTTGGGTTTCGCTTCACTCAACCCAACCTACGGCGATAAAATTAACGCCGAGCAGCTCGTCACTGATAGCTGACAACTAGAAACTTCCATTAAACCAATAAAAAAGCACTTATAAAAATAAGTGCCTTTTAATTTGCTCAATTAACTTTTAATTACAGCGCGTTAAAAACGTCGTCTGTTTTAGCTGCGCAAATAAAGTCGTTTTTGTGTAGGCCTTTAATTGAATGGCTCCACCATGTAACCGTTACTTTGCCCCACTCGGTTAATAAACCAGGGTGATGGCCTTCATCTTCTGCCATATCGCCTACTTTGTTAGTAAACGCCATAGCTTGCTTAAAGTTTTTAAACTTATAAACACGCTCTAGCTGCATGATGCCGTCGCGTACCTCGGGTACCCAGTCTGGGATTTTAGTAATTAATTGTGCAAGCTCTTCGTCAGATACTTTTGGTGCATCTACGTGGCAAGCTTCGCATTTTTGTTCACTTAATGAAGACATTTTAAATCCTTACTTTAGCGTTTCTTTTTAAATTAAAGTTAACTGGCTAATTTTTCTTTTGGTGGAAATTTTGGGTCGTGCAAACCAAGCGCTTTAGCTTGCTCAACCAAAGACATAATGTCCATTTGCGATATATCAAACAGATCATGAATCGAATTAATGGTGTAGTACTGTGGTTGCATAATATCAATGCGGTACGGCGTACGCAGCACATCAATGACGCTCATGGGCGTTATCTCTGGTGTATCTGAATACACGTATTGCGTTTCACCCGGGCTTGATAAAATACCGCCGCCATAAATACGCAGGCCGTTTTCGGTTTGCATTAAACCAAACTCAACCGTAAACCAATACATACGTGCAAGGTACACGCGATCTTTTTTCTGCGCTGCGTACCCTAATTGGCCATATTTGTGTGTAAATTCGGCAAAGTCAGGGTTGGTTAGCATGGCGCAGTGGCCAAATATTTCATGAAAAATATCTGGCTCTTGAAGGTAGTCAAACTCTTCGCGGCTACGAATAAACGTGGCTACCGGAAATTGTTTGTTAGCCAACAACCTAAAAAACTCGTCAAAATCGATAAGCGCAGGTACAGGCGCTACTTGCCAACCAGTAGAGGCAAGAAGCACTTCGTTAAGTTCGCTTAACTGCGGTATACGATCCAGAGGTAGGTTTATTTTTTTAAGCCCCTCCATATATTCATCGCACGCTTTGCCTTCTATGCACGCAAGTTGGCGTGCTACAAGCTCAGACCAAATTTTATTTTCTTCTTCGCTCCAATGTATAACACCATTTTCATCAGGTGTTTTAGAGGTGTACTTACTTGCTTTAGCCATAATAACCTTCTTGGGGTTAAGCCCTAAATGTGTGTCAGTGTGATACTCAAGATGAGTGAATATCTAATGCAGCCATACTATGCAAAAGTGAAGAAAAGTTTAATAGTTAAGCGTATATCGACATTTGGCACGATCACCTAAACTGTAAATTTAAAATTACACTAAAGGAACGAATAGTAAACACCTCCATTTACAAAGGCCTTAAAAGCCAAATGCTCCGTATATAATTAAATACACCTAACCAATTTTGGTAAAAGCTTGGTTTAAATCACTAATAATGTCGTTAACATCTTCAAGCCCTACTGAGAGCCTTATTAAGCCATCACTTATGCCTGCGGCTGCTCGCTCCTCGGGTGTATAAGGCGAGTGGGTCATTGATGCCGGGTGTTGAATAAGCGTTTCAGCATCACCTAAACTTACAGCAAGCGTGCAAAGCTTCATGCTATCAATAAACTGCGCCCCCTGAGCAAGGGTGCCCTTAATTTCAAATGCAATAACGCCACCTGCAGCTTTCATTTGATTGCCTAGGTATTTGTTACCAGGATGCGATTTAAGCCCGGGGTAATAAACAATATTAACCTGTGGATGCGCCTCTAAATATTCGGCAACCGTTTGCGCGCTTTGACAGTGACGCTCCATGCGTATGGCTAAGGTTTTTAAGCCACGGTTTATTAGCCAAGCGTCGTGCGGGCTTATGGTTGCACCAATATCTTTAAGTACCGTCATTTTTATTAAGGTAATGTGCTCTTGCGTTCCGCACACAAGCCCGGCTACTACATCACCATGGCCGTTTAAGTATTTGGTAGCGCTGTGCATAATAATATCTATCCCATATTGCTTAGGTGATTGCAGCAGCGGCGTTAAAAAGGTGTTGTCGACCACACTTATTAAATTGTGCTCTTTTGCAACTGCGCCAATCAGTGCCAAATCAATAACCGCCATAGTGGGATTAATTGGCGTTTCTACAAATATCATTTTTGAATTAGGTTTAATGGCAGCGCGGAGTTCATCCTCGCAGGTCATATCAACAAACGTGACTTCGATTCCCCAGCGCGGCAACATATGTGCAAAAAACGCGAACGTACAACCGTATAATGCACTTGATGCAACAAGGTGATCGCCCTGCGATAAAAAGCTCAATACCGATGCCGATACAGCCCCCATACCTGTAGCCGTCGCCGCTGCAGCTTCGCAGCCCTCTAACTGTGCTACTTTTTGCTCAAGTTCGGTGGTGGTTGGGTTACCTAAGCGGGTGTAAATATAACCTGGCTCTTCGCCTGCAAAACGAGCAGCGCCTTGTGCGGCGTTTTCAAAATGAAAGGTAGAGGTTTGATACAAAGGCGACGTGAGTGCGCCGTGCGGATCGTTTGCTTTTTGTGGGCCGTGAATGCATTGGGTATTAATATGATGCTTGCTCATTATGGGATCTCGTTTTTATTATGTGTGTCAATTACATAAATAAAACGCACCGCAGTTTAAATCACAAGCATGCCGGATGCTCAGACGGCTATTTGTACAAAAACCGCTCAGCGCGGTTTTGTACACAAATATTGCCACGCTGTTTTAGGGTCTGTTGATCTTTGCGGGTTAAAACTTGTTCAAACTAGGGGCTATTTAATCGCGGCGCGAGGTTTGTAACCTAGTGGGCTCGATAACTGCTCCTGCGTTATTCTAATGACTTAC
>NZ_LKDV01000027.1:0-60743 GCF_001401875.1 Pseudoalteromonas sp. P1-13-1a
ATGCGTATAATACATCCTTTATTTTTCGAGTCAACACTTAATTTTAAACTTTCTTGCGATGATTTAAAACCTAAGTTTTACTTAACTCTCTGAGCCGTTGTGCCTCGCCATGCGTTGTCCGCTGCGCGTCGCCGTACCCCGTCTCAGTGGGGTCGCATTATAGGGAGAACAGATTTTTACGCAAGCACTTTTTTAAAGAAAAACTAAAAAAAAGCACTGTTCGGTCAATATATAAACTAAACCTTCTATAACAGGTAGTTTTATAACCAAAACAGGCCTTTTCTGGCCACTATTTAAGTGTTGCTGTTACACTCAAACAACTATAACTGGTATTTAAAAGGTATATATATGGCTATCCGTTCTTATAAAGGTATAACTCCCTCTTTCAATTCGTCTGTTTATGTTGATGAATCGTCTGTTTTGGTAGGCGATATTACTATTGGTGACAACTCTAGTTTGTGGCCTCTAGTAGCAGCACGAGGTGATGTTAACTATATACGTATTGGTGAACGTACCAATATACAAGATGGTAGTGTTCTTCATTTATCGCGCGCCACTAAAAACAACCCAGATGGTTACCCACTTATTATTGGTGATGATGTGACAGTAGGACACAAGGTTATGCTGCACGGATGTACACTTGGAAACCGTATACTTGTCGGTATGGGTGCTATTGTAATGGATAATGTAATAGTAGAGGACGACGTTATCATTGGTGGGGGTTCATTAGTACCGCCAAATAAACGATTGGAGTCTGGTTATTTATATGTTGGTAGTCCAGTTAAACAAGCTCGCCCATTAACAGAGCAAGAGCTTGCTTTTTTAAAAGTATCGGCAGATAACTATGTGCAATTAAAAGACGAGTATCTAGCTGAGATCGGCTAGATTCACTTCTATCTGGCCTGCCGAGTTATAACTTTCATCTTCTATAAGTTGCTCGGCACATTCTTCATAATCAAATCGGTACTTATCAAAATGCTGCGTTGCGTGGCTTTCATCTTGAAGCCCTAGCTTTCGTAAATCTATAATACACTCCACCAACATTCCTGTTACTTGTGCATAAAAGACTAATTGGTGGGAAGGTTCTCTGAACTCAAGTCTATCTATAAACTGTATGGCTTGATTCATTTAAGCATGCCTTGTTTAAGTGCTTTAACAACAGGAAGTATGGCTGGCATTTTATTACGCCATACAAAAAATGCCTGTGCGGCTTGACCTACCAACATACCACTACCATCTAACAGCTTAGTATTTGTATTATGCTGTGCAACCCAGTTCATAAACACGGTATTTTGCTGGGAGTAAAACATATCGTAAGCTACATCACAGCGAGTTAAGTGTTTTTTATCAAGCGCCGGAAGTTCGTTATTCATACTGCTTGATGTAGAGTTTACGATTAGTGAGTAATCGCTTACTGGCAAATCATCAAATCCATAGCCTGAAACTTTTCCATATTCAGCAAATAGCAAAGCTAAGTCTTGCGCTTTTTTTGCCGTACGATTAACAATAATGATTTCTGAAGGGTTGTGTTCAAGTAAAGGTAATATTACCCCTCTTGCTGCGCCACCCGCACCAATAATCAAAATACGCTTATTAGTAATTATCGCTTCATTGGCAAGTAAATCGTTTACAAAGCCTACGCCATCGGTGTTATCGCCTAATAACGTGCCATCTTTGCGTTTTTTAAGTGTATTAACGGCACCAACAATTTTAGCAAGCGGGGTGAGTTCATCAGCCATGGCATACGCTTGCTCTTTAAATGGCATAGTTACATTTGCGCCTACCCCGCCTTGCTCAAAAAAGGCAGTTACTGTTTTTTCAAAATCATCGATAGGTGCTAATATTGCGCGGTAGTCGATTTGCTCACCCAAAGATACAGCAAATTGTTTATGTATCGCGGGGGATTTTGAATGTTTGATTGGATTTCCAAAAACCGCATATTTGTCCATTTTAAAACAACCTCTTTGCAGCTATATACTGCCTATTAACGATGATAAGTAATATGATTAAACGACTTTTTTCAAAATCTAAACCAGCCCCTGAGCAACCAGCGCCCACTCCTGAGAAAACACCGTATGAAATAATTGGTGGAGAAGCAGGTACCCGTGCTATTGCTAATAGATTCTACGACATAATGGCCAGCGATGAATACGCCAAACCATTATATGATATGCATCCTCTGCCATTAGATAGAATTCGCCAAGTGTTTTTTGAATTTTTATCAGGCTGGTTAGGCGGGCCTAACCTATTTACTGAAAAGCATGGCCAACCTATGCTACGCAAGCGCCATATGCCGTTTAATATAAATAAAGACCTGCGCGATCAGTGGATGTATTGTATGAATAAAACCCTCGATATAGAAGTAGACAACCCCCTACTGCGTGAAGGGTTAAAGCAATCTTTTGGACAACTTGCCACGCATATGATTAATGAGCACTAATTATTAACTACTTAGCAAAAAGGCGCTGATATGCGCCTTTTTTAACTCATTTTATTATTTACAATTGCCACTCTCTGGCTATTAAATCAGCCTGTTTAGTACTTAGCCACTCTTGTGGACGTAAATAGTATTGATACAAATTAGCCTCTGCGCTGTCGGGCGCGGGCTTATAGTTGTATTCCCAGCGCGCCAGTGGCGGCATCGACATCAATATAGACTCTGTGCGCCCACCGCTTTGCAAGCCAAATAAAGTGCCTCTATCCCACACAAGGTTAAACTCTACGTAACGACCGCGGCGATACAATTGAAAGTCACGTTGTTGCTGTGTAAATTCATCATTTTTACGGCGCTCAATAATAGGTAAGTAAGCATCTAAAAAGCCATTACCAACCGACTGCATAAATGCAAAGCTCTGCTCAAATCCTAACTCGTTTAAGTCATCAAAAAATAAGCCACCCACACCGCGTGTTTCGTCGCGGTGTTTTAGATAAAAATATTCATCGCACCAGGTTTTGTACTTTGGATACACTTGTTCACCAAAAGGTGCACAAATGTCGTGTGCGACTTGGTGCCAGTGTTGTACATCTTCAAAAACGGGGTAAAACGGCGTTAAGTCAAACCCGCCGCCAAACCACCAAATAGGCTCTTCGCCTTCTTTTTCGGCTATAAAAAAGCGTACATTGGCATGACTTGTAGGAACATGTGGGTTTTTTGGATGAATAACTAATGAAACACCACATGCATGAAAGCTTCGCCCTGCAAGCTCTGGCCTATGAGCGGTCGCAGAGCCCGGCATAGATGCACCAAACACATGCGAGTAGTTTACGCCGCCTTGCTCTATTACATTGCCGTTAGTGGTCACTCGGGTACGACCACCGCCACCTTCAGCGCGCTGCCAACTGTCTTCTACAAACTTTGCACTGCCATCAGCCTTCTCTAAGCCTTGGCAAATAGTGTCTTGCAAAGCCATAAAGTAGGCTTTTACTTGTTCTAATAATTCGCTTTGCATATTAACCTCTAAACACTTTGCCGGTCATGGCATCTTTTATTGTACTGGGTTGCGTGTTCCCGCCTAACGGCTCGTCAACATAAAAGCCAACTTGCTCTGCAAATTGCTGCTTCGCCTGTTCAATACTAGTTACCGTGGGCTGACCAGTTAAATTAGCACTAGTAGAAACCAGCGGCTTACCTAATTTCTGGCATAAGCGCTTAACACTTGGATGATTTGTTACTCGTACAGCAATAGTATCAAACTGGCCTGTTAACCATTTAGGCGTATTTTTAGCAGCAGGCATGACCCAAGTAATAGCACCAGGCCAACTAGAAAAAATATCAGCACGCTTATCCATTGGTAGCTTTACATCGTCAACATACTTTAATAACTGACCGTAGTTATCAGCGATTAGAATAAGGCCCTTTTCAACGGGACGCTGTTTTATTTCTAGCAATTTCTCAACAGCTTGCTGATTATCTGGATCACACCCTAAGCCATAAACGGCTTCAGTAGGATATAAAATAACGTCGCCTTGCTCTAAGCAAGATATAGCCGTAGGCAATGTAGAAAGGTCTGACAAAATATGCTCCAGAAATTTGTATTAATCAGTAGTGGTAAGTTTTTGCAGGCAACTTTTTTGTGGGCACTGTAGCACAATACCATTGGCCATTTTTTTCTCAATAACAAGCGGCCAATCGCACTTAGGGCATGGCTTGGCTATGGGTTTGTTATTTAGAGTGTATTTACAACTCGGGTAACAGTCGCATGAGTAAAACGTTTTACCAAATTTATTGCTGCGTGCAACAAGCTGCCCTTTTTTGCATTTAGGGCAGCTAGGTAATACTTCATCGTTATTATTCGGCTCATCATCGTGGGCGATGTAATGACACTCAGGGTACCCTGTACAACCAATAAACATGCCATAACGGCCGTTTTTAACCACCAGCGGTTTTGTGCACTGTGGGCAGGCTGAATCTTCAAGAACTTTAATTTCGTTGCTGTCGTGATGCGCTAATGGACGAATAAAATCGCATTTAGGGTAACTAGCACAACCCAAAAACGGGCCTGTTTTAGAGTTACGGATAACTAATTCAGAACCACATTGTGGGCAGACTTCGTATTCTTTTTCTAAGGCGTGTTTATCCGCCGAGAAAAGCGAATGGTCGATTTTACTCATGAGGTTCCTAATGGGTTGATGAATTTTCGCCTAATATACCCAAACCACTTAAAGATACAAGCTGTGCATATATGTTTAAGTGGTTTGGCATACAATTTTAATGTAGGAGTTCGGTGGGTTCGTCAAATATGAGGTCTTCCATTTGCTCGTAGGCCTCTTCTGAGCCTGGTACGTTAAATAACACCATAAGCACCACCCACTTTAAGTCGTCGAGCGAAATATAAAGTTTATCTAATGCGGCAAGCCGGTCCATGACCATTTCACGGGTTACACTGTTAACCACCCTTATTTGTTCTAAAAACATTAAAAAACCACGGCATTCAACGTTTAACATTTTGCATTCGCTATCGGTAAATATGCGCATTGCTTGGTGTGGCTTTGTAATTAGGTAAGGCGACTCATCGCTGCGTTGCAAATCAGCCAATTGCTCAAGCCAATTTAACGCTTTATAAATTTCGGTCTTATTAAAACCCGCGCGAAGTAATTCATCGGTAAGCTCGTTTTCTTCAATATAAATATCAGCTTCACTGTGAATGTAGTTTTCAAAAAGATACATGAGAATATCAAACATATTACCTTCCTGTGCTTAGCTTTATATACCCGTCTAATACTCGCTCTATTTCATCGTCTAATTCTAAATCGAGTAACCTTGCCAACACTTTATCGATTGGCCACTTAGTGCGATTTACAATTTCATCAACACTCGTCACCTCATACCCTATACTATTTAACACCTCACATTGCGGCTGTTTACTTACAGGTTCCTCTTTATTATATAGACCGCTTTGGTAAGAAAAGCTCACCTCATCTAAAATATCTGTTACATTTTCGACTAACTTAGCGCCCTGCTTTATTAAAAAATGACTCGCTTGCGATAAAGGGTTTTTAATAGAGCCCGGCACAGCAAAGACCTCTTTATTTTGCTCAATAGCGTAACGCACCGTAATTAATGAACCGCTTTTGATTTCAGCCTCTACAATAACCACGCCTAAAGACAACC
The DNA here is from genome assembly GCF_001401875.1 of Pseudoalteromonas sp. P1-13-1a. Classification (NCBI taxonomy): domain Bacteria; kingdom Pseudomonadati; phylum Pseudomonadota; class Gammaproteobacteria; order Alteromonadales; family Pseudoalteromonadaceae; genus Pseudoalteromonas; species Pseudoalteromonas sp. P1-13-1a. The sequence goes on from NZ_LKDV01000027.1 coordinate 5,612, forward strand.
CCGATATAATACGGTTTCTGCGCGGAAAGTTATGCGCATTAGCAGCGGTCCCCGGTAAAAACTCACTGATTAATAAGCCATGCTCTAATACTTGGTCTGTTAATAATTTATGGCGTTTGGGGTAGTAAATATCAACCCCAGTCCCTAATACACCAATTGTATTGCCATTATTGGCTAATGCCCCTTTGTGCGCGGCACCATCAATTCCCCGCGCCATGCCCGAGGTAACAGTAATACCGGCTAAAGTAAGCTGATATGCAAGCTCCGAAGCTATTTCAAGCCCCGTAGGTGTTGCGTTTCTACTACCAACTATGGCCACTTGAGGACTAGATAATAGCGCTATATCGCCTTTGCAAAATAGTAATAAAGGGGCACTGGCTATGTGTTTTAATTCAGCGGGGTAAAGCGCATCAAAAATACATACTACCGTAATGTTCAGCTGCTGAATTTGTTGCTCGTAATGGTTTACTTGCTGCCAGTTTGTATTGAGTAAGTTGCAGGCTTGGTTTTGGGTTAGGCCAAGCTGTTGTAATTCACTTTGGTTTAAATCAAATAATGATTCGAGGGGGTGAGTATGTGATAAGGCTAGCAGTGTTTTAATACCTAAGCCTTTACACATATAAAAGGCAAGCCAGTGGGCTAGCTTGCCAGATGACTGATCCATGCTCTCTCCTAGAGCACCGACTCGCTACAACTTAATGAATTACTACACTATCTCCAACGCGAATTGGGTGCTGATTTTTTGTTATTAATGCATAACTTACTTTGTCATACACTTTAAATACTATTAACTCACCCACTTTTTCGTATGGCATTGTCCATGTTGTGGTGTCTTCATTTGGCTCGCTACCAAAAAATTCACCCGCATCAGATAAAAGCTTTTCAAACTTGCTCGAATCCTCTGGATAACGCGGTCCTCGCGGGCCATCAATAACAGTGGGTGATTGGCGTTCTAAATCGAGGATATGACCAACTTCTATTTGTTGCTCAGCACCTAAGTTTAGCACCACTACATCCATTGTGCTGAATTCTCTTACTTGGCGTGGAGATGCAATAACACGCCCTGATACACTTTGCTGTGGACGATGCATATTAAAGTACGCTGGTAACATTTGTCCTTGCATTGCGGGAAGTAAAAAATCACCTTGTTGAATCTCTTGCTTTACTGACTCAACACGTAAAGAGGACGGAACCCCATTGCTTTCATCGCCCGTTCTAAATGCACGAGCCATGCCTACATACGTAGCGCGAGTAGCTAGCTCTTCACCAGTTTGGGTATCGATGTAAGGTTCGCCTTTGTGATAAATAGCATACGCTTTATGCACTTTTAAATCGCCCTTGGCGTATAAAATATGACCTAACGTTTGCGTTTTAGTATTTTCGTTTGCCCCTAAAATATACGGCTTATCATCTATGTCATCGCTGTTAATCGCTTGCTCATAACTTAAATAAGGTTTAATTATTTCAAGTGGCAAAGTGGTAATGGCGTTATTACCTTTTGGTGTAATACGCCCCTGTGGCGATAATTTTCTGTACGCTTTATTAATGACTAAACGCGGGTTACCGTCGGCGTCATACACTAACGCGAGTGCATCGCCTGGATAAATCAGGTGCGGGTTATCTATTTGCGGGTTCATTTGCCAAAGCTCTGGCCACAGCCATGGCTCTTCTAGATAAATGCCGGAAATATCCCAAAGGGTATCGCCTTTTTTTACAACATATTGTTTTGGAGCATCTTTTTTTATTTGTAAAACATCAGCAACTGCTGGAAAGGCAGTGCTTAGTGCAAACATAATTGCAGCCAATTGGGATTTCATTGGGCTTCCTTGTATTGTTTTTTCATTATTATTGACCAAAACCTGTTAAAGGGGAACGCGAATGGCTAAAATAAGAGCATACAATACCCTAAATTAAGCACAAGTGTAAAAAGGTAACTATGGCTAGGTTAGAAGTTTTAAGATTTCCAGATGAGCGTTTACGTACGGTAGCAAAAGAAGTTGCACAGGTTGATGACAACGTTCGCCAAATAGTAAAAGACATGCTAGAGACAATGTACGATGAAAACGGCATTGGGCTAGCTGCTACACAGGTTGATATTCATCAACGTATTGTGGTGATCGACGTATCAGAAGAACGCGACGAACCACTGGTTTTAATTAACCCACAAATTATTAAAAAAGATGGTTCAACAATTAGCGAAGAAGGCTGTTTATCAGTGCCTAACTCTTACGCAAAAGTAGACCGTGCTGAAACCGTAACCGTTGCTGCTCTTAACGAAAACGGTGAAGAATTTGTACTAGATGCAGATGAGTTATTAGCTATTTGTATTCAACACGAACTCGATCACTTACAAGGTAAACTATTTATTGATTACCTATCGCCATTAAAGCGTCAACGTATTCGCAAAAAGCTTGAAAAAGAAGCTAAATTTGCCGCGAAGTAATAAGCACCTTAGGAAAACTCAGTGACAAAACCACTACGCATTATATTTGCCGGTACGCCGGACTTTGCCGCTCGTCACCTACAAGCGTTAATTCAAAGCGAACACCAAATTGTTGGTGTTTACAGCCAACCAGACCGTCCTGCTGGGCGGGGTAGAAAGCTAAAAGCCAGTGAAGTAAAAGCGCTTGCGCTTGAACATGAACTACCTGTTTTTCAGCCACAATCATTAAAAAATGAAGAGGCCCTAACAGAGCTTAAAAGCTTAAATGCCGATATCATGATTGTGGTGGCTTATGGCTTAATTTTACCCAAAGCCATTTTGGAGGCGCCACGCTTAGGGTGTTTAAATGTGCATGGCTCTATTTTACCGCGCTGGCGCGGTGCTGCGCCAATACAGCGGGCAATTTGGGCTGGCGATGAAGAAACCGGTGTAACCATAATGCAAATGGATGAAGGGCTTGATACCGGCGACATGTTACATATTAGCCGCTGCCCTATTGCTGCAGATGAAACCAGTGCCAGCTTATACACTAAACTAGCTGAACTTGGTCCCGGAGCGCTTATTCAAACCGTTAATAAGTTAGCCAATGGCGAACTTACTGCTGAGCCACAAAACGACGAGCAGGCAAATTACGCTAAAAAGCTTTCAAAAGAGGAAGCAAATATTGATTGGACAATGGATGCCGTTCAAATTGAGCGTAATATTCGTGCGTTCAATCCATGGCCTGTGTGCTTTACTCAAATGGGTGAGCAAAGCGTAAAAATTTACCAAGCTTCAGTCGTTGAACAAACAGGCAGTGCCGGCGAAGTTTTATCAAGCGATAAAAACGGCATTGTAGTGGCATGTGGTAAGCAGGCATTGTGTATTACACAGCTGCAACCACAAGGAAAAAAACCAATGGCAATTAGCGACTTTTTAAATGGTCGTAGTGACTGGGTAACACCAGGCACCGTATTAGGCGAAAACAATGAGTAATGTTCAAAACGTACGTGCGCTTGCCGCAGAAACTTTATATAACGTGGTTGATAAAGGCGCATCGCTAAATCAAGAACTGCCATTTGCCAGTCAAGGGCTGCCCCCGAAAGACAAAGCACTATTACAGCAAATTTGTTATGGCGTATTACGCTACCTACCTAGCCTTGAAAACTACTGCCAACATTTAGTAGAGCAGCCACTTAAGGGTAAACGCCGTATTTTTCAGTTTTTGTTGTATGTAGGTATTTATCAGCTGCAGCATATGCGCGTGCCACCGCATGCCGCTATTTCAGAAACCGTTAATGCACTAGGCCAAATGCGTGCATTAGGTTTAAAAGGCTTAATCAACGCTATTTTGCGAAGTTTTCAGCGCCAACAAAGCGAGCTGGAAGAAAAAGCCAAGCAAATACCAGTGTGTTTATATAACCATCCAAACTGGTTTATTAAGCAAGTGCAAGCTGCCTACCCAGACAACTGGGAAGCGCTTCTTGAAGAAAACCAACAACAAGCTCCTATGTGGTTACGTGTTAATCAAGCCCAATACAGCACGCAACAATACAGCGAAATGTTAACGGCTAACGATATTGAACACACATTAAATCCAGAGTTTGTTGATGGTATTAAACTAGCTAAGCCACGTGATGTATTCTCACTGCCAGAATTTGATGTGGGCGCCTGCTCGGTGCAAGATGCTGCAGCGCAATTAGCCGCACGTTTTTTGGCTCCTCAAGCTGATGAATACATTTTAGATGCCTGTGCAGCACCTGGCGGTAAAACATGTCATATATTAGAGCTTGCCGATGCAGAAGTATTAGCACTTGATAGTGACGCCACTCGTCTAGAGCGTGTTAAACAAAATTTGACCCGTATCGGCTTAGGCGCAGACCTACAATGTGCAGACGCCTCGCAGCCGCACACATGGTGGGACGATCAACAGTTTGACCGTATTTTATTGGATGTGCCGTGTTCGGCAACCGGTGTTATACGCCGCCACCCAGATATAAAATGGCTTCGCCGCGCATCAGACATTGAAGATTTAGCTAAACTACAAAGCGATATACTCAATAGCATTTGGCCGCTACTCAAGCCAGGTGGCACTATGATATACGCAACCTGTTCGGTACTGCCGCAAGAGAACCAACAGCAAGTCGCTAAATTTTTAGCTAATAATAGTGACGTTGAGCATATACCACTGCACGACAACGACACGGTTATCAACCCTGGTTTACAATTACTACCAGGTGAAAGCGACGGATTTTATTACGCTAAGCTAGTTAAAAAAGCCTAATAGCCGTACACTCAATAGCCATTTATTAAACAGTAAATGGCTATTTTTTAATTAAACAGTAATTCGGGTAAATAATGAAAATAATCATACTCGGTGCCGGACAAGTCGGTGGTACGCTTGCTGAAAACTTAGTTGGCGAACAAAACGAAATAACCGTTGTTGATATAGATGGCAACCGCTTACGAGAGCTGCAAGATAAGTACGACTTACAAGGGGTTGCTGGTCACAGTGCCCATCCAGACGTACTCAGACGTGCGGGTGCTGAAGACGCCGACATGATTATTGCAGTAACCAGCTCAGATGAAGTCAATATGGTGGCGTGCCAAGTTGCGTATAGTATTTTTAATACGCCAACTAAAATAGCCCGTATCCGATCAGAGCAATATTTAAAATACCGCGAAAAACTATTTCATAACGACGACCTTCCGGTTGATCATTATATTGCCCCCGAAGCGCTTGTTACCAAATATATTCGCCGTTTAATAGATTACCCAGGCGCACTGCAAGTACTGCAATTTGCCGATGGTATGCTCTCACTTGTAGCAGTAAAAGCCTACTATGGCGGCTTATTAGTCGGTTATGCGCTTTCTGCTTTAAAAGAACATATTCCGAATGTAGAAACTCGCGTAGCAGCGATTTACCGCCAAGGTAAAGCCATAAAACCACAAGGGACCACAGTAATCGAAGCGGACGATGAGGTATTTTTCATTGCTGCCACTAAACATATTCGCGCCGTTATGAATGAGCTGCAAAAGCTTGAACGTTCCTACAAAAAAATTATGATAGCTGGTGGCGGTAACATTGGTGCAGGCCTTGCTCGTTCACTCGAAAAAAACCACAGCGTTAAGTTACTAGAGCGTAGTAAAGAGCGTGCAGAACAACTTTCTGAAATGCTCGATAACACCGTTGTGTTTTGTGGTGACGCCTCAGACCAAGAGTTACTTTCAGAAGAGCACATAGAGCAAGTTGATGTATTTATTGCCGTAACCAACGACGATGAAGCAAATATAATGTCGGCCATGCTTGCAAAACGCATGGGCGCACAAAAAACCATGGTGCTTATACAGCGTGGGGCATATGTTGATTTAGTGCAAGGAGGTGAAATAGATATTGCTATATCACCACAACAAGCAACTATTTCAGCGCTGCTAACGCACGTGCGCCGTGGCGATATTGTTAACGTGTACTCGTTACGTAAAGGGGCAGCAGAGGCTATTGAAGCCGTGGCCCATGGCGATGAAAACACATCAAAAGTAGTTGGTCGTGCTATCGCCGATATCAAGCTACCTGCAGGTACAACAATTGGCGCTATTGTACGCAATGACGACGTACTAATAGCCCACGACGACACTGTTATTATGTCTGGCGATCACGTTATTATGTTTTTAATTGATAAAAAGCACATCAATGTAGTCGAAAAGCTATTCCAAGTGAGTGCTATATTTTTATAGTTAAACACAAAAAAGCCGCTGACTAAGGCGGCTTTAGTGGAGTATGTTTTTTTGCTTACTAAGCTTCCTTGCTCAGCAACTAAGACTTACTGTACTTTTGAAAATTCTTGCTCAGAAATTTCACCATTACCGTCAGTGTCTAACTGGTCAAAAATTTTCACTAGCTGTGAATTTACCTGCGCTTCTTGCTTTGAAATTGCACCATCACCGTCGGCATCAAACGAGGCAAAATCGACTGCAGCATACGCCACTGATGAAGAAGCTAATGCGATAACGGCAAGGGCTGTATTGAATGTTTTCATAATTGTGTCCTAATTAAGAGGAAATCCTTTTCTGAGATCCATGAGTTTAAAAAATTAACTAAAAGTGCTTTTGACAATTTACATTATCAAGTATTTATACAAATTAAAGATTAGTACTTAGAGAACTCTTGTTTTGAAAGCTCACCATTTCCATCGGTATCTAGTTCAACAAATTCAGCCATTAAATCCGCATCAACCGATGCTTCAGCTTGGCTGATTGCACCATTGCCATCTACGTCTAACGTATCAAAATCTGTTGCTGCAATTGCAGCTGAAGAAGAGGCAATTGCTATTAGTGCCAGCGCTTTATTTAAATGCTTCATAATTTAATCCTTCAATATACAAGTTACTTAAGTTTAATAAGTCATATTTTTAAATTAATGATTTTCACATCCTTGTTATCCTTTTTCGTAAGCTCCCTTGCCTACTTAGGTTGTCATTGGCAACTCAGGATTGTTATCACATATTAAGCTTTTGAAAATTCTTCTTTTGATAACTCACCATTTTGGTCAGTATCTAATTCTGAGAACATACTCATCAGTTTTGCATCAATAGATGCTTCTGATTTGCTGATTGTGCCGCTGCCATCTACATCTAACGTATCAAAATCGGTTGCTGCAAATGCTGCTGATGATGAAGCTAGGGCGATAAGTGCTAAAGTTTTATTAATGCTTTTCATAATATAATTCCTTCAAGTATATGTGTGCGATTAAGTGGTTTACTTTAAATCACGTTTGTTCAGTACAACCAGACTATTACAACTTAAATGCCAGTTTTTAAAACATTATATTTTTCATATAGTTAAAATAGGTTTTAGCGATTTTTAATAAATTGAGGCGATTTTTTTGTTGCAAACTAGCAACAAGAAGAATTACTTATTTTATAAGTGCAATTAATTCAATAACTTACACATAATAAAAAAGCTACAATTTTTAGCTTAAATTGCAACAGTGATAAGTTTTCAAGAAAGGAGGCTAAAATTTAGGTGTAAGGGGAGCTAAAATATAAAATTAGCTTACTAGTAAAAGACAGCTATATGATTGATTTTATAGTAATAAAAAATTAATTTTTGTGTTTTTTAAAAAATTTTATGGTCATTAAAGTAAAAAACGACCATTTGTTGCTATTAAGCGAAACCGCTTAATCTAATGGCAGCTCGAGTATAGCGGGATCAATAAAATGCTCTTTCATAAACGCCTTCATTTCCTCTTCACTGGCTAAAAGCTTAATACCGCAATTAACCCCCGCGGCGTGCGGTTTTACACTGCATATTTCGCCAGTAAATGCTTTATTGTTGGTATCAACCGTCACCGTACATTGCATATCTTTTATATTTTCGTCGCTTTGATCGCCGCGTACATCAAACATCACCCCGGTAAGCGAAATATCTTTAATCACCCCTTCAAGTACTCTATCGTCACTGAGCGTTAATTTTGCAGGTAATAAGGTCGGTATGCGTGTTTGCGCGCGCAAAGCAAATAACTGAACTTGTGTAGGGTAATTAATAAAAATGAGCCTAGTAGGATGTGAAGCTATCGACATCACCTGCTGCCTAAATGCTATTACTTGCCCGCCACTGCCTTCAATAACCGCTCTTACTACGACCATTACACCGTCACGCAAATAATCATTAGCAGCAGGTAATCGTTTTGAACTTGGGTAATTTAAAATAATAAACTTGTTTTCTAGCAAACCAATAAACTCTGTTTTTACACGTTTACTACTAGTAGGCGTAACAATTTCCAAGTCGACTACTCGCCCTGTTGTTAACTGGTGTAATTTATCTAAATTAGAATGTGGCATGCCTGTTCCTAAGCATCATTTATATATTATTACCCACGCCAAAAGGTCGGCGTAAATAGCACGAGTAAGGTAAATATTTCTAAGCGACCAAATACCATGGCAATCGTTAATAGCCATTTAGCACCATCGCTCACTGCCCCATAGTGCGATGCAACATCACCTAAGCCCGGGCCTAAATTATTTAAACACGCCGCTGTAGCCGAGAACGCGGTAATGTTGTCCATACCGGTTCCCATTAGCGCCAGCATTATAATAATAAACACCAATGCATACGCTGAGAAAAACCCCCATACGGCTTCGACTACTTTATCGGGTAAGGCTTTACGACCCAGCTTAATAGAGTATATAGCGCGTGGGTGCACTAAGCGGTTAAGCTCACGTATGCCTTGTAGGTATAGTAAAAACACGCGTACGACTTTCATACCACCACCGGTTGAACCTGCACAGCCACCTATAAAGCTCGAAAAAATAAGTAATATAGGCAAAAACAACGGCCATGTGGAAAAGTTGTCGGTAGCAAAGCCGGCTGTGGTACTCATAGAAACAGCCTGAAACAAGGCTTGGTCGAGTGTTTCATCGCCATCGGCAAATATTTCGTTAGATGAAAGCACGGTAAAACAAATAACCACCAGCGCTAACTGTATCAGTAAAAAAACTTTAAATTCGGGGTCGCGAATGTACACCTGAATATTACGACTTGCTACTGCCGCGTAGTGCAACGAAAAGTTAACCGCAGCAATAATTAAAAAGAATACACAAATAAAATTAATCACAGGGCTGTCGAAGTGCCCTATTGAGGCATCGTAAGTAGAAAACCCGCCAATCGCCACGGTAGAAAACGCATGGCATATGGCATCAAACCACTCCATTCCTGCCGCCCAATAGGCCAACATGCACGAAATAGTTAGTGACACATAAATGTACCAAAGGTGCTTTGCGGTATCGGCAATGCGGGGGGTCATTTTTGAATCTTTTACAGGACCTGGGATCTCAGCTCGGTATAACTGCATACCACCGACCCCAAGCATAGGCAGTATAGCAACAGCAAGTACAATGATACCCATACCGCCAAACCACTGTAATTGCTGGCGATAAAACAAAACAGACTTAGGCAGGTATTCAATACCGGTAAGTACAGTGGCACCAGTTGTTGTAAGGCCCGAAAAGGCCTCAAACACCGCATCGGCCATAGATAAGTTAGGCTCTTGTAAAAAAATCAGCGGTAACGATGCAAACGCCCCTAGTACCAGCCAAAACAAGACAACAATTAAAAAGCCTTCGCGCGCTTTTAAGTCGCCGTTTTCATGCCTGTTTGGGTAATAGGCTGTTAAACCAATTACCACACTAAATATAAACGCTAATACAAAAGGAACACCGCCACCATCTTTATAAAATAAAGACACCACCGCAGGTGGCACCATGGTAATACTAAACAGCGCAACTAGTTGGCCAAGGATTTTTATGATGGTACGAAATTGCATGTAGCTTATCGCTTTTATTATTAGTAAATATAAGTGTGTAATACCAATCCGCAATAATATTTAATCATTTTCAGGGGCTAAACGTGTCGCTATCTGCGTTAAAAAATTCTCATTTAGAATAACTAAATAGCGAATTTTTTGCCTTGCTATCAACACGTTTATCCATCCTCAAAATAGATCACTTAATTATGCGGATTGGTATAAGTTATTGTCTTACTCTTTGATAGTTAACTCAACTGCGCCATGGCTTAAATCAAAAATATCTTTAATGGCCTGATTAGCTTGGCGACTATCAATAGTAATAACCCATTCAATATTAGCAGTAAATTGTTTTTCTATATTAAGTACTTGATAGTTGGTTTTTAACAACTGCTCTATAGCGCCCTGCATGCTGTATTCACTTTGGCCAACAATCTCGATACTTGGTACTTTTGTTACCGTTTTTAGCTGCGAAAGTGCGTTATTTAGCGATCCGCCATAGGCACGCACTAACCCTCCAGTACCAAGCTTTATACCACCAAAATAACGGGTAACTACTGCAGTAATTTCGCCAAGCCCAGAGCCCACCAGCACATTAAGCATGGGTTTTCCTGCAGTGCCATTAGGCTCGCCATCATCAGAAAAACCATAAACATGGCTGCCACCTGGGTTACCCGCTACGTGGGCCCAACAATTATGACGTGCATCGGGGTACTTTTCTTCAATACTTTTAATAAAGGCTTTAGCTGCATTAAGGTCTGGTGTGTGGGCAATATGCACAATAAAGGTGCTCTTTTTAATTTCTTCTTGATGAAACACATCAGCAGCCGGGTATTTATATTCAGACATAATTAAAGCTCAATTAAAAATGGGGCCAAAAGGCCCCTTTGTATTCGCGTATTTTAGCGCGTATTAGCGAACTCGTCTTTATTAGCTTAGTCGAGCGCTAAATCTCGAGTCATATTTTCTAGGCTGTCTTCGTGAACAATAATATTGTCTTCAATACGAATACCGCCATATGGTTTTAACGTCTCGATTTTATCCCAGTTAATAAACTGTTTACTGTCGGTTTGCGCTAAATCACCTAATAACGAGTCTATAAAGTAAAGCCCTGGTTCAATAGTAAACACTTGGTTTTTCTCTATTAAGCGCGTGCAGCGTAAAAATGGGTGCCCTTCAGGCGATGGCTGGTGCGTGCCTTTATCATCACGCATAAAACCGCCCATATCATGCACCTGTAAACCCAGGTGATGGCCCAAACCATGAGGAAAAAACGTTGAAGTAATTTTACGCTCAACAATTTCTGTGGCAGGTAAGTTTACAATATTGAAGTCACTCAGTACTTGGGCAATACGGTTATGACAATCAACGTGTAAATCGCCATACAACATGCCTGGCTTTAAGGCGTTGCCTAGCTCAATTTGTATTTGCGTCATTGTTTGTACTAGCTCAGCAAATTCACCCTGCTTTTTAAAATCGTACGTACGGGTTATATCTGCGGCATAACCATTAAAGTTTGCGCCAGCATCGATTAAAAACGAATTATGAGTAAGTGGTGCTGTTGGCTCAAAATGCGTGTAATGCAAAATAGCGCAATTTTCGTTAAGCGCAACTATATTGCCATACGGCATTTCGTTTTCGCTTTGGCGTGTAGCCATAAGGTACGCTTGTTGAATATCAAATTCGCTACCACCATTGTAAAAGGCATCGCGTGCAGCTTTGTGCCCATCTACCGCAATACGGTTAGCTTGGCGTAAACATTCAAGCTCGTACTGTGTTTTATAGGCGCGGTTATAGTGAAAATAATTAAGTACTGGCTCTGGATTCATAATACTAAAACCTAGCGCTTGTGCTACCTCTAGGTATTCGCCCATGTAAGCATACTTAGCCTTATCGTAAGGTAATAGTTTTTCAACTTGATCAGGCTGTAGCAATAATTCTATATCAAAGTACTCAGCCCAAAAATCGCGTGGCTCATCGGGCACTTTGTGCCAAAAATCAACGGGGCGGTAAAAAATAAGCTTAGGTTTATCGCTCCCATTTACCACAATCCAACAATGTGGATTATCAATAACAGGAAGCCATGCTTTAAAGTGTGGATTAACTTTAAATGGGTAATACATGTCGTCTAAAAACTGGCGCTTAGCTTGGCCTGAGTGAATAACTAAACCCTCGAGCCCTTCACGGTCACAAATTGTACGCGTACGTTGTTGTAATGTGGCAATATGCTCTGCATATAAAACGGCTAATTTATCCATTGTTAATCCATCTGTTAAATTTAACTTGCTTTGAGTCTACCACTTAAACGTAAAGCGCTCAAAAAAGGGGGATATTTAACATGTAAATATCCCCCTAATACTTATACCCATCGTGTTAAGTTATTAGCCCTTTATTTAGCACGCTCGAATTGCTAAATATTTAAGGCTATTAGTATTACATAATTTACCCACCCATTTTCATATTGAGTAACGGCGCGAGCACGTTTCCTTCTCGGCCCATTCGGGTGTGGTAAACTTGGCGATAAGCAAACACGTTTTTTACGTAATCTCGTGTTTCTCTATAGGGGATCAGCTCAACCCATAGCTCTGCGGGTATAGCTTCGTCAGGTAACCAACGTTTAATACGATGATACCCTGCGTTATAAGATGCCGTAGCGAGTATTTCATTACCTTTGTTTTTCTTTTTCAAGTACTGCAAGTAACTAGTACCTAAGCGTATATTGGTTTTAGGTTGATACAAACGCGTACTCGATACCGTCGCTTTGTTAACGTATTCTGCCGTGCTAGGTAGCAGCTGCATTAAACCGCGTGCATTAGCGTGGGATCGTGCATCGGGTGCAAACGAGCTTTCACGCCGCGCAATGGCAATACTCCACGCGGGATCTATTTTGTTACGCTTGCTATAACGTTCAAAAATATCTTGAAATGCAAACGGAAAACGCAGTTCGACATAATCCCACGCTTTTATTTTAGCTAACGTAAATATAACGTTATCGTGCCAATTGTTTTGCGCTGCTACTTTTGAGGCCGCCAGTTTTTCTTCGTCGGTAGAGGTATTGGTTAAGTAATTCCACTCTCGGCGTGCTGAGGTGAAACGCTCTAGTTCGTAAAGTGCTTTTGCGCGTTTAAAGCCCGGCGCATTCATCACTTTATCCACCAGTTTTTGGTCAACCTCTAAAGGGTGATTGTTTAAATCGACCGGCAGCCCTAAACGTGCCGCCGCTAAAAAACCATAGTAATCGCGATTTGTGGCTACTTTAGCCCAAATTTCTTCTGCTCTTTGTTGCTCCCCTCGCTTAGCATAGCTATAAGCCAGCCAATACTGCTGGCCTAAACTTAAATTATCTTTACCCGTAAAAAAAGCTGCTATGCCTTCCCAGTCTTGGGTTTTGAGCATATTACCAAGTTGCCACTGAATTAACTTTTTGTCTTGCCGCGCTTTTGGCACTTTATTAAGCCAAAAGCTGGCTTGCTTGTGCCCACTTGAAGCAAGCGATAAAGCAAACGTGTAATATAAATCTGCTTTTTCTTCGTCGCTGTAGTTAAACATTTTTTCTAGCTTTTGCCAGGCCCTTAAAGCCAGCGCTTTATCGCGCCAAATTAGACGCTTAACTCCGTAAATGGCTATTTCGCCTTCTTTTGCCGACTTATTTTTATACCGATATAACCCCGCTGCAGCACTTGGGTCACGGCGTACTTTTAAATATAAATCGGCTAAGTAACGCTCGTTTTTAGGTAACAACGTTTTTAAATAAGGCAGTAAGCTTTGGGTACCGCCCTGCGCTGCAAGCGTTATGCGCTTCCATACACGCTCATTATTTAAATAGCCTTTTTTGCGCCATTGTGAAAATAGCGAGTCGCATTCATTTGGTTGCGACTTACCCACCGTCCATAAATCGGTAACTTGATTAAAAATGGCTTTTTCTGGCGCCCCTAAATCAAGTTGAAAATCTAAAAACGTGCATGTTAGCGCTGCGTTAGACGTTTCTCGGTAGTTTTTTATATAAGCGGCTTTTTTATTATTTTTTTCAAGATACTCCAACCATGCTTTACGTACCGGCCACTCAAGCGGGGTATGTTCATAAATGGTTAGGTAGTTTTCTATTTCGCTTTGATACTTAATATTAGGATGGCGTTGCCAATATGTTTTTTCGACATACGGCTTTAGCGGATGATCTAACCCGTTTATTGCTTCTTTAAAGTCTTGGTAACTTCCATAGCGCACTTTCTTTTCTGCATCTAAAAACGCGTCATTATCGATACTCGCTTGGGCAGAACTAAAAGGAAGAATAAAGGCAGCTGCCACAGCGCTTAATAAAATTTTTTTCATAATATCCTTTAGGTTTAATGACCTGTCAGGGTTAATAATTTCCAGATTGGGACACTAAAACAATAATGAGAGTGCCTTTAATAAAATATGAACATCATTTAATTTACGCACTCATGATAATTAATGAGTACCTTTCGCACATTCCAGTACACCTTAGCACCAAACCAGCTATATTTTAACCAGCCGTTTGTAACCGAGTTAAATTTTTCGTTGCATTTTAATTTTAAAGCAAGCACACTGGTCGAAATGCAAACTCATCGTACCAGTCTTAGTTCGTCAACTAGGGAGAATAATAATGTTATATAAAAGCGATTCCTTTGAAGTTAGCTTCCTAAAGGAAAACATCGCCGAGTTTAAGTTTTGTGTTGCAGGCTCTGTAAACACACTATCTCAGCAAACTCTTTCAGATTGTGCAGCAGCATTAAAAGAATTAGCGTCTAATTCTGATATCAAAGGCATGATTTTTACCAGTGATAAAGACCACTTTATAATTGGCGCAGATATCTTCGAATTTTTACCAACATTTACTAAACCAGAAGAAGAATTAGTAACGTGGATTAAAAACGCAACCGACGTTTTTGACGCAATCGAAGACTTACCATACCCAACTCTTAGCGCTATAAACGGCTTGGCACTTGGTGGCGGGTGTGAGTGGGCACTTGCTACCGATTATCGTGTTGCAAGTGAAACTGCAAAAATGGGCTTACCAGAAGTTAAACTTGGCATAATGCCTGGTTTTGGTGGCACAGTGCGCTTACCACGCATTATTGGCGCTGATAACGCCATGCTTTGGATTACCTCAGGTAAAGAAAATCGCGCCGCTGATGCACTAAAAGTAGGTGCGTTTGACGCGGTAGTTAGTGCTGACAAACTACTAGAGTCAAGCCTAGCAACACTTGAATTAGCAATTGCAGGCAAGTTAGATTGGCAAGCAAAACGTAACGTAAAACTTCAGCCACTTAAATTAAACCGTGTTGAGCAAGGCATGAGCTTTGCGATGGCAGAAGGTATGGTAATGGGTAAAACCAAAGGCCACTATCCTGCACCGGTTATGGCAGTTCGCACTATTAAAGCAGCGGCCAACTGTGATCGCACCGAAGCAATGGCAATCGAAAATGCTAACTTTGCAAAACTTGCACGTACTAACGAAGCTGCTGCACAAACGGGCATTTTCTTAAATGACCAGTTTATTAAAGGTAAAGCACGCAAGCTTGCTAAACACAGCGATGTAGAAATTAAACAAGCGGCTGTATTAGGCGCGGGTATTATGGGCGGCGGTATTGCATACCAGTCTGCTTATAAAGGTACACCAATTGTAATGAAAGACATCCAACAGGATGCGCTTGATTTAGGTATGGGTGAAGCATCTAAACTACTTGGTGCAAAAGTTAAACGCGGCCACATGCCAATGGAAAAAATGCTGGCAACGCTTAGCAAAATTAAGCCAACGCTTAATGATGCAGACCTTCAAAACGCCAACATTATTGTTGAAGCCGTTGTAGAAAACCCTAAAGTTAAGCAAGCAGTACTAGCCGACCTTGAAAAGAACCTGCCAGAAGGTACGGTACTTACGTCAAACACATCGACTATCTGTATTGATTTACTCGCAGAAGCACTCGATAAGCCAGAAAACTTCTGTGGTATGCACTTTTTCAACCCAGTGCCAAAAATGCCATTAGTAGAAATTATCCGTGGTACAAAAACCTCTGATAAAACAATTAACGCTGTTGTTGATTACGCCCTTAAACTTGGCAAGTCACCAATTGTTGTAAACGATTGCCCAGGCTTTTTTGTAAACCGTGTTTTATTCCCTTACTTTGCAGGCTTTAGCAAACTCGTTGTTGAAGGCGCTAACTTTGCAAAAGTAGATAAAGTAATGGAAAACGTATTTGGCTGGCCAATGGGCCCAGCTTACCTACTTGATGTTGTAGGTATTGATACAGCTTACCACTGTACTGGTGTAATGGCAGACGGTTTCCCTGAGCGTATGGCACGTGCAGAAAAAGATCCGGTGACTGTTTTTGCTAACGAAAAACGTTTTGGTCAAAAGAACAAAGCAGGTTTTTACAAGTACGAAACAGACCGTCGTGGTCGTCTTAAAAAATCAAGCGATGCAACAGCAGTTGAGCTACTAGCACCAATTACTGATGCACCGAAAGAATTTGATAAACAAGAAATCATTGACCGTTGTATGATTCCAATGATCAACGAAGTGCTTCTTTGTTTACAAGAAGGCATTGTTGCTTCTCCTCAAGAAGCTGATATGGCCCTTGTATACGGCGTTGGTTTCCCTCCATTTAGAGGCGGCGCGTTCCGTTACTTAGATCAAACAGGTTTAGCTAACTTTGTTGCAGCAGCAGACAAATATGCTCACCTAGGTGCGATTTACCAAGTATCAGAGCAAACTCGCAAATGGGCCGAAGAAGGTCGTGTTTTCTATAAGGTGGAAGGTTAATATCATGAATAATCCAGTAATTGTAGATTGTATCCGCACACCAATGGGTCGCTCAAAAGGCGGCGTATTTAAAAACAAGCGTGCGGAAGATTTAAGTGCTCACCTTATGAAAGGGTTATTAGAGCGCAACCCAGCAGTTGACCCTGCATCAATTGACGATATTTATTGGGGCTGTGTACAGCAAACACTAGAGCAAGGCTTTAACGTTGCACGTAACGCCTCGTTACTTGCGGGTATTCCACACTCTGTACCTGCTACAACCGTTAACCGTTTATGTGGCTCGTCAATGCAAGCATTGCATGACGCAGCACGCGCTATTATGACAGGCGCTGGCGACACTTACCTAATTGGTGGTGTTGAGCACATGGGTCATGTTCCTATGACTCACGGTAACGACTTTCACCCTGGCTTAGCAACTTCAATTGCACAAGCATCTGGCTCTATGGGTTTAACTGCAGAATACCTTGCGACTATCCACGGTATTAGCCGCCAGCAGCAAGACGAATTTGCATACCGCTCACATCAACGTGCACATGCTGCAACAGTTGAAGGCCGTTTCCGCCGCGAAATTTTAGCAATGGAAGGTCACGCAGCTGATGGTTCTTTAATTTTAGTTGAAGATGATGAAGTAATTCGTCCTGAAACAACGGTAGAAGGTTTATCTCAGCTTCGCCCAGTATTTAACCCGGCTTCTGGCTCGGTTACTGCGGGTACGTCTTCTGCACTTTCTGATGGCGCTTCAGCGATGTTAGTAATGAGCGAAGAAAAAGCTAAAGAGCTTGGTTTACCAATTCGTGCGCGCGTTAAAGCAATGGCTGTTGCAGGTTGCGATCCATCAATTATGGGTTACGGCCCAGTACCAGCAAGTAAAAAAGCACTTGCACAAGCAGGTCTTACTATTGATGACATTGACGTAGCAGAGCTTAACGAAGCCTTTGCGGCACAATCACTGCCTGTACTTAAAGACTTAGGTTTAGCAGACGTGGTTGATGAAAAAGTGAATTTAAACGGCGGCGCAATCGCACTTGGTCATCCACTAGGTTGTTCGGGTTCGCGTATTAGCACCTCGCTTATCCACTTAATGGAAGATAAAAATGCAAAATACGGTTTAGCCACTATGTGTATTGGTTTAGGCCAAGGCATCGCGACTGTATTTGAACGTGTTCAAGACTAACTATTAGCTTAAACATGTAAAACCATCTTGGTGATTAAAAAGGCGAGCTAGCGCAAGTTAGTTCGCCTTTTTTATGCCACCAGCTTATTGCTGATATGAATAATGTGATCGGGTGTATTAAACCAGATTATTTTTTACTGTTTTACCCTTACCCGTTATATGCAAAACAGTTAACCAAACAGATTAATTGCGCTAAACTACCCGACCTAACCAAGCCGCGACTATTTTTACAGGTAACTTTTTATGAGCTTTGATAACCCCGATCACCAATTAGACGCCATGGGCCTACGCTGCCCAGAACCTGTAATGATGATTCGCGCTGCTATTCGCAAAATTAATGATGGCGAAACACTACTTATTATTGCCGACGACCCTTCAACCACTCGCGATATTCCAAGCTTTTGTACGTTCATGGATCACACGCTGGTGGCTAAAGATGTTGAAGAAGCACCGTATAGGTATGTGGTGAAGAAAGGGCTTTAAGGTTTGAAAGTTAGTTTAGTAAGTTGGTTTTTTAATATTTAACGCATCGTCAAGAGCATAAGCCAAATGTAGGTTGGGTTGAGTTTTACGAAACCCAACTTGTTTTATCCCACCGAAATATTATTCATCATACAAAGTGCACGAATCACTATTGCAATCCCAATATTGGCTTAGTTTAGAATTTTTGACGTATTGATGAAAACTTGAAAATGGCCAATCATTCACTTTAATAATATGGTTATGTTTCACTGGGTTGTAGTGAATATAATTAATATGGTTGTCTAAGTCTTCTTCATCCCTAATTTTATGTTCCCAATAGCGACGCTGCCAAATCCGGCGCTCACCTTTGGCTATTCGACTTTTATTACAAAACTCTGTTGATGGCAGCTCTCGAGAAAAGCCTGATTTAATAAGTCGCCAACGCATTGCGTAATTACTATCACCTTTAGGTAATTGCCAAATAGCATGAAGGTGATCGGGCATGATAACAATTGCAATCGTCTTTATTGGATGCTTTTTTGCCACCTTTGAATATACACGGCGTAATAACTCTATATTTTCCACAAGCAAAGACTGAGATCTATCTTCTAAATTTACCGTAAAAAAATAACATGCGCCCGCCTCTAACATACGCTTATAACGCATATTTTTATCCATAAAATAAACAGATAAATAAGAGTATAGATTAGTTTTGTTAATTGTAATCAAGACAAGTTTACGTAACTCAACGAATTTGATAACCACCAGCACAGTTCTATTCGCCGCATATGTTGGGTTTCGTTTCACTCTACCCAACCTACTTAAAATCTACTTATCTTTTATCACGCTTTTGATTTACGACTGTAGTTAGACTAACTAAGCTCATAAACATACAATCAATAAAAATTATTATTGATGTAGGTTGGGTTGAGTTTTACGAAACCCAACGAATTTGATAACCACCAGCATAGTTCTATTCGCCGCATATGTTGGATTTCGTTTCACTCTACCCAACCTACTTAAAATCTACTTATCTTTTATAACGCTTTTGATTTACGACTGTAATTAGACTAACTAAGCTCATAAATTGATTGTATGTTTATAGCAATCAATAAAAATTATTATTGATGTAGGTTGGTTTGAGTTTTACGAAACCCAACGTATTTGATAACCAGTAGCCCAGTTTTACTCGACGCACATTTTGGGTTTCGTTTCACTCTAACCAACCTACGACATCCTTGTCACAAATCTATATGCCCACTCGGGCAGCTAAAAGCTGACAGCTCCCAACTATTAGCTATTTCTTCGTTATCGTCACTTTTGGCTCATCATAATCACTGTAATCAATGCTTACTATATACGTGCCTTTTATTGCGGGCGAGTAGCTAAAGTAATTATAAATAGTATTACAGTCTGCAAGTACAGATTGGCCGAGCGTTAGTTTTTGCCCTGCCGGTTGGGCATCGCTGTAGCCGCAGTTGTAGCCTTCACTAAAATCGGCGTCGGCTATTTTAAATTCGTACACTTTACCCGGGGTACTAAATTTAACTTCTGCTTGGTAAAGCGCGCCGCCCACAGGCATAAATTGGTACTGAGGTTCTGCGTCCCAAAGTGTAAAGTCGCCTCTAAGGTAAATTGTTTTATCCAACTCTTGTTGTGGCAGCACATCGTTAATAGACACCTGGCTAGTACATGCGGTTAGTAAGCTGGCAATAGCAAGCGTTAAAATTCGTTTCATTGGCATCATTAATTGAAGTCCTTTGTTCTGTTAAAACTAAAAAGCCAGCAAAACGCTGGCTTTCTATTGGCTTAAGCGAGGTTATTTTTGTAGTACAGATATATCTGCAATATCTAAAAATAAGCGGCTTAACTGGCTTAATAGCGCAAGGCGATTTTGCTTTACAGCTTCATCGTCGGCCATAACCATGACGTTGTCAAAAAAGTTATCAACACTTTGACGGATACCGGCTAATTGGCTCAATGCCTCTTGGTAGTTTCCATCAGCGTAAAGTGGTGCAAGTTCAGTGGCAAATTTAGCAACTTGTGAAGCAAGTGCTATTTCTGCGTCATCACTTAACAAACTCTCATTCACATCGCCTGCCGCAGTAATATTATTTTTAGCTAGGATATTACCTACACGCTTATTAGCTGCTGCAAGCGCTTCTGCGGCGTCTAATGTACGGAAGTGGCTTACTGCTTTAACTCGGCGATCAAAATCAACAGGCTTAGTTGGACGGCGTGCAAGCACAGCTTGAATTACGTCGACTTCAATACCCTCATCTTGATACCATGCACGAAAGCGCCCTAGCATAAAATCAAATACGTCGGTTGATACATTTAGATTAGTTAGCTTATCACCAAACAGTGTTTGTGCTTTTGCTACTAAGTCTAAAATATCCAGTGGTAGTTCTTTTTCTACCATGATACGCAGTGCACCAATGGCAGCACGACGAAGCGCAAATGGGTCTTTGTCGCCTTTTGGTGCTTGGCCTATACCAAAAATACCCACCAGCGTATCAAACTTATCAGCAATAGCGACTGCACAGCTAATTAGGTTTGTAGGTAGGTTATCACCTGCAAAGCGAGGCATGTATTGCTCGTTTTGTGCAATAGCTACATCTTCTGCTTCACCATCAAAGCGTGCATAGTGCATACCCATCACACCTTGCACGTCGGTAAATTCCATCACCATTTCGGTCATTAAGTCAGTTTTACTTAATAGGCCGGCACGTTTTGCAAGGTCTTTGTCGGCACCTAGTTGCTCTGCAATGTAGCCAGCAAGTTCGCTAATACGTACAGATTTATCTTTAAGCGTACCTAACTGCTTTTGGAATAAAACAGTATCAAGTGACTCTAGTCGGCTTTCTAAGGTTTTCTTTTTATCAGTCTCAAAGAAGAACTGCGCATCAGCTAAACGTGGGCGCACTACTTTTTCGTTACCTGAAATTACCACGCTTGGATCTTTACTTTCGATGTTAGATACAAACAAAAACTTATTTAAAAGTTTGCCGTCTTGATCTAATAGCGGGAAGTATTTTTGATCATCCTTCATGGTGTAAATTAGTGCTTCGGCAGGTACATCTAAAAATGCCTCTTCAAATGTTGCCGTTAACGTTACTGGCCACTCTACCAGTGATGTTACTTCTTCTAATAAGTCTTCATCCATTGCAACAACCGCATTCACTGCGCTTGCAGCGTCTTCTATTTGTGTACGAATTAGCGCTTTACGTTGTTCGTAATCAGCAATAACGTAGGCAGATTTTAATACGTCGAACACGTCATCTGCGTGGTTAATGGTGATTTTTTCTGGGTGGTGAAAACGGTGGCCTTGTAACTGGTTAGTTACTTGCTTACCTAAAATTTCGCCTTCAATAAGTTCATCACCAAACAAAATAGTGACGGTATGAACTGGACGAATAAATTGTGTTTTATTCGCGCCCCAACGCATCGGCTTAGGAATTGGTAGCTTTGCTAATGACTTTGCAATGGCATCGCTCATTAGGGTTTTGGTTTCTTGTCCTGCTACTTTAGCAATATGTAAAAGCCAAGCGCCTTTATCGGTCTCGAGAGTTTGTGCTTCACTTACCTCAATACCACAACCACGTGCCCAACCCATCGCTGCTTTCGTTGGGTTACCTTCGCTATCGAACGCTGCTTTCGTTGCAGGGCCGCGCTTTTCAACTTCTTTATCTTGCTGCTTAGCTTCAAGCGCTTTTACTTGTAAACCTAAACGACGAGGCGATGCATACCAGCTTACACCTTCATGCCCAAGCTCTAGTGTTTCAAGCTCAGCTGTTAGGTTTGCGGCAAAGGCTTCTGCTAATTTACGCAGTGCTTTTGGTGGCAGCTCTTCGGTGCCAATTTCTACTAATAAATTTTGTGCTGACATGCTTACTTATCCTTACACAGCGGGAAACCAAGCGCTTCACGTGCATCGTAATAACTTTGTGCACATGCTTTTGATAACGCTCTTACACGTAAAATATAACGTTGACGCTCAGTAACCGAAATTGCATGGCGCGCATCTAATAAGTTAAATGCATGCGATGCTTTCATTACTTGCTCGTATGCAGGTAGTGGTAAATTTGCTTCAATTAGCTTTTGGCTTTCTGCTTCACATTTATCAAACTGTGCAAATAAGTCATCTACGTTGGCGTGTTCAAAGTTGTAAGTAGATTGTTCTACTTCATTTTGATGGAATACATCGCCGTAAGTTACACGCCCTAATGGACCATCTGCCCATACTAGGTCGTAAATACTGTCTACACCTTGAATGTACATTGCTAAACGCTCTAGGCCGTAAGTAATTTCACCGGTTACAGGAGAACACTCTAATCCCCCTACCTGCTGAAAGTAAGTAAACTGCGTTACTTCCATACCATTTAGCCAAATCTCCCAACCTAAGCCCCATGCGCCTAGCGTTGGTGATTCCCAGTTATCTTCTACGAAGCGCACTTCGTGCGTTAGGGTATCAATACCCATTGCTTCTAGTGAGCCTAGGTAAAGCTCTTGAATGTTATCTGGTGATGGCTTTAAAACTACCTGAAATTGGTAGTAATGTTGTAAGCGGTTTGGGTTTTCACCGTAGCGGCCATCGGTAGGACGACGACACGGTTGCACGTATGCGCTCGACATTGGCTCAGGGCCAATAGATTTTAAGAATGTTTGCGGGTGAAATGTCCCTGCGCCCACTTCCATATCAAGTGGTTGAATAATGACACAGCCTTGCTGTGCCCAATAATCCTGTAAAGCCAGGATCAAACCTTGAAAGGTTTTAACGTCATATTTTTGCATATTTGGCTTTTTACTATCTGAAAGTAGCGTGAAAATTACCCTCAGTATACCTTGTGCACACGCAGGTTTTAAGCAGTTTGTGCGGTTGTTAAAATAAAAAAGGAGCCATTAGGCTCCTTTTAAGATATGAGTATAATTTTTTATACGTCTAGGTTAACTACGCGAAGAGCGTTCGTTTCAATAAAGTCACGGCGTGGCTCTACTTGATCGCCCATTAAGGTTGCAAACAATTGATCCGCCGCTACAGCATCTTCAATTGTAACCTGTAGCATGCGTCGCGCTGAAGGATCCATGGTTGTTTCCCAAAGCTGATCAGGGTTCATTTCACCTAACCCTTTATAGCGCTGAATGTAGATCCCGCGCTTAGATTCTGCGATCAACCACTCTAAAGCATCCACAAAGTTATCAACAGGTTTTGTTTTCTCACCACGTTGAATATATGCACCTTCACCAAGGATGTTAGCAATGTTAGTACCAGTCACAGCAATGCGTTGGTAGTCGCGCGAGGCAATAAAGTCATAGTGTAATACATGGGCTTTATCAACACCGTGCTGACGAATATTCACAACTGGGAAGTACAAGTTACGCTCTGCATCGTGCTCTGTGCCAGCATGGAAAATTGTTGCATCTTCATCACGTGCTATTAAGTCATCAACAAGTTCTTTAGTCCACTCAATTACTTTAGCTTCGTTAGATAAGTCTTCTACTTTTAACTCGCTTTGGTAAATCAAACGTTCCATTACCGTGTTAGGGTATTTACGTTTTAAACGTTCAATGACTTTAACTGTGTTTTGGTAATCTTGTACTATTTGCTCAAGCGCTTCGCCTTCAATCGCACTTGCATTTTCGCTTGTGTAAAGCGCTGCATTATTTAGCGCAAGTGATGTTAGGTAGTCTACAAGCGCAGGATCGTCTTTAATATAACGCTCCTGCTTACCTTTTTTCACTTTATAAAGTGGCGGTTGTGCAATGTAAATGTATCCACGCTCAACAATTTCAGGCATCTGGCGGTAAAAGAACGTTAATAGCAATGTACGAATGTGAGAGCCATCCACGTCCGCATCGGTCATGATTATGATGCTGTGATAACGCAGCTTTTCAGGGTCATATTCATCACGGCCAATACCGCAAC
This sequence comes from Pseudoalteromonas sp. P1-13-1a, assembly GCF_001401875.1. Taxonomy (NCBI): domain Bacteria; kingdom Pseudomonadati; phylum Pseudomonadota; class Gammaproteobacteria; order Alteromonadales; family Pseudoalteromonadaceae; genus Pseudoalteromonas; species Pseudoalteromonas sp. P1-13-1a. The sequence goes on from NZ_LKDV01000027.1 coordinate 29,680, forward strand.
CTAGTGCTGTAATTAGCGTTGCTACTTCTTGTGAAGAAAGCATTTTGTCAAAGCGTGCTTTCTCTACGTTCAAGATTTTACCTTTAAGTGGCAAAATTGCTTGGTTTTTACGATTACGACCCTGCTTAGCTGAACCGCCAGCTGAGTCACCCTCCACTATATATAGTTCAGATAATGAAGGGTCTTTTTCTTGGCAGTCTGCTAATTTACCAGGTAAGCCTGCTAAATCCATAGCGCCTTTACGACGAGTCATTTCACGGGCTTTACGCGCGGCTTCACGTGCTCGTGCTGCATCAATAATTTTACCAACAACAATTTTGGCATCCATTGGGTTTTCTAATAAGAAATCAGAAAACTTTTCAGCCATTGCTTGCTCAACCGCAGATTTAACTTCGCTTGATACTAGCTTGTCTTTAGTTTGTGATGAGAACTTAGGATCAGGTACTTTAACACTTACAACCGCTGTTAAGCCTTCACGCGCATCATCGCCCGTCGCGTTACTGGTTGTTTTAGCTTTTTTGTTAAAGCCTTCTTTTTCCATATAGTTATTAAGTGTACGTGTTAGCGCAGATCTAAAGCCGGCTAAGTGAGTACCACCATCACGTTGTGGAATATTATTAGTAAAACAATAAATGTTTTCCTGGAAGCCATCGTTCCACTGCATTGAAACTTCTACGCTAATACCATCTTCTTCACGCTCGTGAGTAAAGTGGAAAACACCTTTATGTACTGGTGTTTTATTGCGGTTTAAGTATTCAACAAACGCTTGAATACCGCCATCATATTTAAAGTGGTCGGTTTTATTTTCTTCGCGTTCATCAGTTAAAATGATACTTACACCTGAATTCAAAAACGATAGCTCGCGTAAACGCTTAGCTAAAATATCGTAATGAAAATCTAGGTTTGTAAATGTCTCAGCACTCGGCCAAAAACGTAGTTCTGTACCTGTTGTGTCAGCGTCGCCAATAATAGCTAATGGTGCGTTTGGTACGCCCATGCTGTAAGTTTGCTCGTGTAGTTTGCCTTCACGACGAATAGTAAGTGTTAGTTTTTCTGATAATGCATTTACTACTGATACACCAACACCGTGTAAGCCACCTGATACTTTATAAGAGTTATCATCAAACTTACCACCAGCATGAAGTACCGTCATGATAACTTCGGCAGCAGACACACCTTCTTCTTCATGGATAGAAGTTGGGATACCACGGCCGTTATCTCTTACCGAGACTGAACCGTCTAAGTGAATCGTTACATAAATATCATCACAATGACCTGCTAAGGCTTCATCGATAGAGTTATCAACGACCTCAAACACCATGTGGTGTAAGCCTGTGCCATCATCGGTGTCCCCTATATACATTCCAGGACGCTTTCTAACTGCGTCTAATCCTTTAAGTACTTTAATACTCGACGAATCGTAATTCTCAGACATGGTTAATCCCACTTATCTTGTTATTAGGTTGCCATGTTTCACGTGGAACATTTGTAGTTCTCGTTGCATGGGTTCCACCACAGCAGAAATACTTTCAGACAAAATTGAAGAGATAAAAATTTGAGAACTGCAATGAGCCAATAATTGCCCCACTTTCTCTTTTGTATCTTCGCCTAACTCTGAAGGTAGATCATCTATTAGCAATATAGATTGCTTATCTGTCTCTGACTCAATTAAACTATTTTGCGTTACTTTTAACGCATAAAGCAATAACTTCAATTGACCGCGCGAAAACGTATTTTCTACACTGTTGCCAGCGACACTAAAACTAAAATCGGCCTTATGAGGGCCTTTACTAGTAAAACCTTGGCGAGCGTCTCGCTCAAAGTTTTGCTCTAATGCATCACTTAAAGACTCGCTGTCTTTCCAGCCTGCATTAAAGTTGATTTCTAAATCGCGTATAAGCGTTAATTCTGCACACATTTTATCAAAAAACTGCTGCTTAAACCTACTTATATACGCCATTCTTAATTTATTTATTTGTTCTGCCAGTCTAACAAATTCTTTGTCCCAAAACCTAATTTGGTCAAAATAATTCTTTGGCTTACTTTTTAAAAGTGCATTGCGTTGTTTAAGTACTTTATTAAACGATTGCCATAAATAAAAAAACTCATGTTCCACGTGGAACAAACCCAAATCTAAAAATTTACGTCGCTCTTTTGGGCCACCAAAAAATAATGAATAGCTTTCGGGTGTAATAATTTGCACAGGCATTAACTGTGCAAGCTCAGAGATTTTTCGACTGGCTTTGCCTTGTATTTTTAAATTAGTTTCACCGCTTTGGGTTTTACTAATCCCAATAGGAATAGACAAGTCGTGTAGCGCTTTGCGGCCATGTATTACAAACTGATCTTGTTGATGTTGAATAATACTTTTATGTTTAGGTGTTCGAAAAGATTTGCCATGAGAAAGGTAATAAATAGCCTCTAAAAGGCTGGTTTTTCCGCTGCCGTTTTCACCATAAATTATATTAACGCCGTTGACTGGTTCTAGCGTCAGTGCCTCAATATTACGAAAATACTTGAGGCTCAAGTGACTTAAACTCATTTATAATGGGTATCTTATAATCGCATAGGCATAACCACGTACATTGCCTCTTCATCGCCCGCACCTTCAATAAGTGCACTGCTGTTTGAATCAGCTAATGTAAATAGTACATCTTCTGTTTTTAATGTATTTAGTACATCTAATACATACGACACATTAAAACCAATTTCTAGTTCATCACCCTCGTACATTACTTCTACTATTTCCTCAGCCTCTTCTTGCTCAGGATTATTAGCCGTAATTTTAAGTAAGCCGTTAGCTAAGTTTAGGCGTACACCTCTAAACTTTTCGTTTGATAAAATAGACACACGTTGAAACGCATTACGTAACCACTCGCGGTTAGCAGTAATCACTTTATCTCCACCACGTGGTAATACACGGCGGTAATCCGGGAAACGGCCATCCACTAACTTACTTGTAAAAGTAAATTCCACATCGATAATACGAATATGGTTAGCGCCAAATTGAATAGTAACTAATTCTTCATCAGCCACCATAAGGCGCATAATTTCTTGCACACCTTTGCGTGGTATGATTAATTGGCGCTGCGTATTTAACGATTGACCTAATTCTTTTTGCGCTATTGCCAAACGGTGGCCATCGGTCGCCACTGTTTTAATGTCAGTATTATCAACTTCAAACGACATGCCATTTAAATAGTAACGCACATCTTGATTTGCCATCGAAAAATGCGTGCTTTCAAGCAACTTGCGTAGCTCTAAACGCGTTAATTGAAACTCTACCTCGCCATCCCATTGCTCTAAATTAGGAAAGTCTTCCGCGGCAAGTGTAGTCAATGAAAAGCGGCTTTTACCACTGGTTAATAGCAGTTGGTGCTCTTGTAAGCTCAATGTGAGCTCAGAGCCATCTGGTAGGCTTTTACAAATATCGAGTAATTTTTTAGCAGGTAGCGTTAATTTTGTATCAGCAATATCATCACCAACAAAAACACCTGCAACGAGTTCAATTTCAAGGTCTGTACCTGTCATTGAAAGTTGCCCGTTTTCTACCACTAACAATACATTAGATAATATAGGTAACGTATGTTTACGCTCAATCGCACCCGATACTTGCACTAATGGCTTTAAAAATTGTTCTCTTGAAATGGTTATTTGCATAATAAAGTCAGCCCTAAGATGACAACGTTCTTATTAAATTTTGATAATCTTCTTTTATTTCGTGGCTTTCATCACGTAGTGATTTAACCTTACGACACGCATGTAATACGGTGGTGTGGTCACGCCCACCAAATGCGTCACCAATCTCAGGTAAGCTGTGATTAGTTAATTCTTTAGATAATGCCATGGCTACCTGACGCGGCCTTGCGATAGAACGGCTGCGGCGCTTAGATAACAAGTCAGACACACGTATTCTGTAATACTCAGCCACGGTGCGTTGTATGTTGTCTATAGTGACAAGTTTGTCTTGTAGTGCCAACAAATCGCGCAATGCTTCTTTCACAAAGTCGATAGAAATCGGACGACCGGTAAAATTAGCATTAGCTATTACACGATTAAGTGCACCCTCTAGTTCGCGTACGTTTGAACGTAATTTTTTAGCGATAAAAAAGGCAACTTCGTGCGGTAAGTTAATTTTACTCTGCTGCGCTTTTTTCATTAAAATAGCAACGCGCGTTTCAAGTTCTGGCGGCTCTATCGCAATCGTTAAACCCCAACCAAAACGTGATTTAAGCCTGTCTTCTACGCCCTCAATTTCTTTTGGGTAGCGATCAGAGGTTAAAATAATTTGCTGATTACCCTCTAATAATGCGTTAAAGGTATGAAAAAACTCTTCTTGCGAGCGCTCTTTATTAGCAAAAAATTGAATATCATCAATCATTAGCGCATCTACACTACGGTAATAACGTTTAAATTCTTCGATGGCGTTATTTTGTAGTGCTTTTACCATGTCTTGCACAAAACGCTCAGAATGCATGTAAACAATTTTAGCATCGGGCTTGTTTGCCATAATGCCATTACCTACTGCATGTAATAAGTGAGTTTTACCTAAGCCTGTACCACCGTAAATAAATACTGGGTTAAAGGCAGAGCCAGGGTTATCTGCAACTTGTGTTGCAGCCGCTTTTGCTAGCTGGTTAGATTTACCCTCAACAAAACTGTCAAAGGTATAGTTTTCTTTTATATTAGATTTATAGCCCGATTTAGGCGCAGGCTCTACTGGTGCTTTTTGCTCTACAGGTTGCTGTTTAGCAGGTGTCTGTGCACTAGGTGATGCAGGGGCTTCAACACTTGGCGCCGCCGCTTGAGTATTGAGTAGTGGTTTACTACCTACATCAAAACGTAATTCGGGCGCTTCATCACCACAAATTTCTACCAGTAACTCATTAATACGGTTTAAATACTTTTCTCTTACCCAATCAAGAACAAAGCGATTAGGTGCGTAAATCGTTAAGGTATCTTCGGTACTTTCTGCTTGTAGCGGTCTTACCCACATACTGAATTGTTGCGAAGGCAACTCATCTTGCAATACATATAAACAACTTTGCCAAACCGACAGATACACAGTTAAACTCCCAGAGGTATAATTTTTATTCCCGCACATCAATAATGATTAAAAATCATGCATTTATTGCGTTTAATTGGCCAGCTACGCGACCCAAGACCGCGTATTATGAAGGCACTTTATCCACAAGTAAAAGATTGATTTTTATAAAATTGTTGATATCAGTGTATAAATATCTTAATAGACTGATTTATATCGACTTTTATTTTAAAGCCAGATAACAGATCATAACAAAAACACAGGCAGATCGCGAACCAATTTTACGATCTAAATGAGTTTTCCCATGCTTTTATTCACTTTTTAAACATCAGCTGTGGAAAACTTCTTTATTATGATGATCCTAGTTGATCACCCTACTTTATTACGATCCACATTCTTTTAGTCGCTCCAGGCTATTAATTCGCCTTTTTGCATAAAAGCAGACCATTTTGCTTTAAATTTAATCCATAAATATCAAGCCAGCGCACAAAAAATGTAATAAACACGGTGTTTACAGCGCAATTATGATTGACTTTAAAGTGCTTAATCTATAATATCTCGCGCTCGCAATGGCACCTGTGCCAGGATCGCGACCTGCATAGGATGTTTTAACTTTAACCGATCGGATGAGATTGTTATGAAAAGAACTTTTCAACCTAGCGTTTTAAAACGCAAACGTGCTCACGGCTTCCGTGCTCGCATGGCAACTGTAAATGGCCGTAAAGTATTAGCACGTCGCCGCGCTAAAGGCCGCAAAGTACTTTCTGCTTAATATATAAGTGGAAGACTTTAGCTTTGGCAGGGAGTTACGTCTGTTAACTCCCTCGCATTACTCTCGCATATTTAATGAACCCGCTCGGGCTGCAACTCCTTTATTTACTCTTTTAGCTAAACCTAATGACCAAGATAAACCTAGGTTAGGACTTACTGTTGCTAAAAAACGTGTAAAAAAGGCATGCCAACGTAACCGTATTAAACGACTCGCTCGCGAAAGTTTTCGTTTAAATCAACACACCATCGATAATATTGATATTGTGCTTATGGTAAAAAATGGTATTGATGAGCAGTCTAACGAAGAAATAACCAAACAACTTACAAAATTGTGGCGCAAAATTAATGAACGCTGCAAACCGGGTGCACCTAAGCCACCACCCTTTAAAAAACGCCCAAACAAATCAGCTAAATCTAATAAACAAACCCGATAGCAATAGAATTGCAGGGTTAATTAGGGTATCTTTAGCTCACCTTTTAATCATGCGTTTAAAATCTTTAATTGAGCTTTTAAATACATGGTATCTATTCACTAAATATTCGCAGGGGCATAAACACCATGAGGTTACTTAAACCACTTGTTGCTATACCAAAGCGTTGTTTAGTGTTATTTATCCGCGGTTATCAAATGTGGATAAGCCCACTACTAGGCCCGCATTGTCGTTTTAATCCAAGCTGCTCCCATTATGCTATTCAAGCAATTAATTTGCATGGATTTGTAAAAGGGAGTTGGTTAGCACTTAAACGCATATTAAAATGCCATCCTTTACATTCAGGCGGAGAAGACCCCGTTCCTGAAAAATTAACCCGTATTAACCACCAACACGAGAAATAAGAGCTGTTATGGAATCGCAACGCACGTTTTTATTAATCGGTTTAATGTTAGTGTCGTTTTTATTATTTCAAGAATGGAATAACGATTACAACACGCCTAAAGCCGATCCAAGTGCCACTACACAAACACTAAACACAACGTCACCAGAGTCTGATGATTATATACCGTCATCGTCAGATTCAGGTTTACCTGCTTCGGCTACTGCTGCTAAGCGCTCAGTTATAGAAATAACAACTGACGTTTTCACAGTAAAAATCGACACCAAAGGCGGTGACATTGTTGAAACAGACTTACTCCAGTACGAAGATACTAAAGGCAGCGATATACCTTATATGCTACTTGGTGAGTTTGAGGGCAAACAATACTTTTCACAAAGCGGTCTAATTGGTTTAAATGGCCCAGATGCATCAGCAAATGGTCGTCCTACTTACCAAGCCACGCAACAAGCTTACACGCTAAATGGTGATGAGTTACGTGTACCGCTTACCTATGTTGATAGTAACGGCGTAAGTTTTACTAAAACATATGTATTCAAAAAAGGTCAGTACGATGTAGACCTAGAGTACACAGTAAACAACACGACAAGTGCGCCAGTACAAGTACAGCTATACACGCAAATTAAGCGTACCGTACAAGAAAAAGGCAGTTTAGTAGATCAAAACTACTTAGGTGCTGCTTACGGTACTGATGAAGAGTCGTACGAAAAATACAGCTTTTCAGATATGGCTGACAAAAACCTAAATAAAAATACCCAAGGCGGTTACGTAGCATTTATTCAGCATTACTTTGTAAGTGCATGGGTACCTAAGCAAGACGAAACACACACGCTTTACAGTTTAATTACTAAAAGTAATGCTGCGATTATTGGTACAAAAGCAGCGCCTGTAAATGTACAAGCCGGCAGTGAGCAAACACTCAGTGCGACCTACTACATGGGCCCTAAAGAGTCTGACTTATTAGAAGCGCTTCATCCAGATTTAGACCTTACTGTAGATTACGGTTGGCTATGGTTTATTTCGCAGCCTTTATTTGTACTTCTTAAATGGTTACACAGCATTTTAGGTAACTGGGGTGTTGCTATTATTGCCATCACAATTATCGTCAAAACGTTGATGTACCCACTTACTAAAGCGCAATATACATCAATGGCTAAAATGCGTGCCCTTCAGCCTAAAATGGCTGCCCTTAAAGAAAAATATGGTGATGACCGTCAAAAGTTCGGCCAAGCTACTATGGAAATGTACCGCAAAGAAAAAGTTAACCCTATGGGTGGCTGTTTCCCTATTTTGCTACAAATGCCTATTTTCTTAGCGCTATTTTACGTATTCTTAGAATCGACAGAACTACGTCATGCTGAATTTGTACTTTGGCTAACTGACCTTTCAACAAAAGACCCATACTACGTGTTACCAATATTGTTTGGTGCAAGTATGTTTGTAACGCAAAAGCTACAACCAATGACGGTTACCGATCCAATGCAGCAAAAAATGATGACCTTTATGCCGGTTATCTTCTCTGTATTCTTCTTATGGTTCCCATCTGGTTTAGTACTTTACTGGTTAGTGTCTAACTTAATTTCTATTGTCCAGATGCTTATCATCTACCGTGGCATGGAAAAGAAAGGAATAAAAGTAAGAGGCTAATTGCCTATACCCAAGCCACATCAAGATGGTTTGGGTATATTACTTATATAAAGGCGACTTAGGTCGCCTTTTTTATTGCCTATTTTTTACCACAGCTATTCGCTACCAATAAATGCATAGGTTACAATAGCGCCATTAAAGTTACTCTCGTTGGCAAATAAATAGCATGATCAATCAAGACACAATTGCAGCACAAGCAACCGCTCCCGGGCGTGGTGGCGTAGGTATAATTCGGGTTTCTGGCAGCCTTGCTAAAAGCGTGGCCGAAAAAATAATAGGTAAAGTACCTAAGCTTCGCTATGCCGACTACGTGCCTTTTAAAAGTTTAAGTGGTGAGCAACTCGACCAAGGTATTGCTATTTATTTTGCAGGCCCAAACTCATTTACCGGTGAAGACGTACTTGAACTGCAAGGTCACGGCGGCCCCGTTGTACTGGACATGCTATTAAAAGAAATTAGTCAAATAGAAGGCGTTCGCTTAGCTAAACCTGGTGAATTTTCTGAGCGCGCCTTTATGAACGACAAGCTTGATTTAACCCAAGCAGAGGCTATTAGCGATTTAATTAATGCAACCTCTGAGCAAGCTGCTAAAAGTGCCCTACAATCGCTACAAGGTGAGTTTTCTAAACATATAGAAACCCTAGTAGAGAAAGTGATTCATTTACGTATGTATGTAGAGGCTGCCATCGACTTCCCTGACGAGGAAATTGACTTTTTATCCGATGGCAAAGTATCGGGTGATTTAGATGCCATTATCACCCAATTACACACCGTAACGAACCAAGCTAAGCAAGGCAGTATAATGCGCGAAGGTATGCGTGTTGTTATTGCTGGGCGTCCTAATGCTGGTAAATCAAGCTTGCTTAATGCCCTAGCAGGTCGAGAAGCAGCAATAGTAACTGAAATAGCAGGTACCACCCGCGACGTATTACGAGAGCACATACATATTGATGGTATGCCACTGCATATTATCGATACCGCAGGCCTACGTGAGAGCCCAGACCGTGTAGAGCAAATAGGTATAGAGCGCGCATGGGATGAAATAAACCAAGCTGACCGCGTGTTATTTATGCTTGATGGTACCGACACCACCGACACCGACCCACACGCAATTTGGCCTGAGTTTATGGCAAAATTACCGCAAGGTATGGGTGTTACTGTTATCAGAAATAAAGCCGATTTATCGGGCGATGCAGTAGGTATGGATGAAAACCAACAATACCCTGTAATTAGTTTAAGCGCTAAAAATGCACAAGGTATTGAACTTGTTCGCGACCACTTGAAAGCTTGTATTGGTTTTCAGGGCGCTACAGAAGGTGGCTTTATGGCACGCCGTCGACACTTAGATGCACTTGAACATGCGGCCTATCACTTAGATACTGGTAAAACACAGTTAGAAATGCACGTAGCCGGCGAAATATTAGCCGAAGAGCTACGTCTAACGCAGCAGTACTTAAACGAAATAACCGGTGAATTTACCTCAGACGACCTACTAGGCAAAATATTTAGCTCGTTCTGTATTGGTAAATAAGCTCTTAAAGGGGTATGTATAATTTACCCCTTTAGTTAAATAGCTCATAATATTCAGATAAATAGAGAGTCATTATTTCTTTAAATTCATCTAAGCTTGGCTCACCTTGCCCATTTTTTTTCAATAACCACTTCTTTATCTTGTAGCTTATTACAACACCTTCTTCATCACAAAACTGCTCATCATAAACATAAAAGTCTGATGATATCCCCGGTGAGTAAGAAGTACATTCAACAAACCCTTTTTCATGTAAATAATCTGTCATATATATACTGGAAAATATACTCGTAGGTATAGCTATAAAAATACAAAATACAGCCACTTTCACTACTAAGCCTATTATTATTTTCGTTGGCCGTCTATTACACACACCATGCGCAAACATATATGCAAGTATAAGTAAAAGTGGAATAAAGCAAATAAACCCAAAAACTCTTCCTTTTTGTTTCAGAAAATAAACTTTGCCTTCACTTATATCATTTATAGTTTGCTTCATCTTTAAAGCTTCACTAAAAAATAAGTATGCGAGAAAAAGAAATAGTAATGTGAGACTTATAAAAAGAGTAATATAAGTTACTTTTTTTATTAAACTATCTTCTGGTTTAAAAACAGTTTCATACGCTCTCAAAACATGTCTCCAATACTAGGAATTCCAAGTAACCGCTTTATATTGTTAACTTTTTCAATTGGTTGCTTTTCAGGAGAAATAAATGTTCTTCTGCTAATTTTTTTCAATAACTCGCTTTCATGCTTAATTAAATACTGTGCAATTTCCTCAACTAAATAATTAAGCTCTTCTTCTAAGAAAAATGTAGCAGTGATACCTATGACTCCCCCGACAAATACTACAATCAGCAGAGGAACGGCAGCTATAGTAGTACCAACTAAAACTGCACCAGCCGCCAATGTTAAAACAGAAGCTGCAACAGAAGCTAAAGCTATAGTCAAGTCGACAGCAACTCCACCTACAAAGTGATGCCATGTTAAACGGTCTTCTAACATTTGGTCTATAGAACGAAATAACGGAGAAGCCAATAGGGTAAACACAACCCCCCCTTTCAAAGCACTTTTAGCCGCTTGGTAACCCAAACCGATCGTAAATATCTTTGGATTCTTGGCTAAGTATAAAGTACCTGTTAAATGACTTTTAAGTGATGGCGTAACTTCCATTATTACAGTCGGGGTGCCGGAATAAACTTTAACTTTGTACTTTGATAAAATCCCACTTTTAGCACTTAAATCTCTAGCTAAAATCGATAAGTTTTTAATGTCACCTATAAGTGGAGTTTGAAAAGTTATTTTTTTTACCCAATCGTATATTTCTGTCCAGTTTATAGGCAAACTATTGTTCGCTTCAAATAAATGGCGCATATAATCGGCAATTTCTTGTCTCGTTTTCCCTTTTTTAAGCTTAGAATGTACGTAAAGATCCAAAAACTCATCACTATTCATCTGTAAATAAGTATAATGCCCTGCATTTTTTATCTCACGCTTGGTACTTTCTAAGCGTGCTTTTTGATTTAGAGCTCTATTCGCATAAGCTGACATAATTTCATCTCCATATATATTATTTAAATCCGTTTATAGGAAAAAGTTAAGATCGTTTGTAATCTATAAACCGTACAATAAAACACAAATAAGTTAAAGTAATATAACAATAATGGGCATAACTTATATATTAGCAATACCTAATTACCCTAGAACTCAATTTTGTAATACCCCACCATCAAATTATGCTTCAACGTAGTTTTTATAGACAATCTTAGATTGCCTCTAATTAGCGCATTCCTAGGACATAAACCAGAACACGATGCGCTTAGACAATCTCTGTGTGTAATAATACTCACCGACCCACACGCAGTTTGGCCTGAATTTATGGAAAAATTACCGCAGGTATGGGTGTGACCGTTATCAGAAATAAAGCCAATTTATCGGGCGATGCGGTAGGTATGGATGAAAACCAGCCATACCAGGTAATTAGTTTAAGCGCTGCTACGCGATCATTTAAAGGCCTGTATTGGTAAATAACTCGCTAAATCAGCATAAAATAACACTTACTTTAGGGCACATTTGTGCCCTTTTTTATACCCAGTATAGAAATTTAAAAAGCTAAAAAAGGGCTAAAGTTAAATAAAAACGCGCCTAATTTTAGCGTTTACAACTCACCTATTTAATCTCTCATAATATAAAAAACACCAGGTAAAGCATATAATTGGCGCTCTATATAGCTAAAAAAAGTGCTGATATGGCGCTAAACGCTAAGCTTAAGTAGATCATTTTAGCTAAAGTTAGTGAGTTTATTAGCAAAAGTAACCGCTACTATTAATGCCCACGCTCCCATTTTTAATTGATCCACCAGCCAAACTCCTCGCCTAACATAAAAAATTAACGGAACTAATTAAAAATATTATCCACAATCGCCTACTTTATGGCTAATAAATCAAAAATAGCGGCCCATTTATACGCTTAAACAGTCACGATCCATATAAAAGCGTGGTTTATTACACTTAATTTCACTTTTTTAAGGCTGATCAGCTTAAAGAGATCGTTATTTAAAAATAATTTTTTGATCGCTTTTTGAGTTATCAACAAGATTACTATCCACATTATGATCAACCACAGGCTAGCTATATAAATTCATGCGCTGGTGGACTCACGTATAATAAAAAATCAATAACTTAGCTATATTTAGATCGTCTAAAAGCAGTAGTTAAGCAGAACTTTCCCCAACCTTATCAACAACTTGATCAGAAGATTACATTTAAATAGTTTTTGTTAACTCATTTAAATTCAATAGCTTATATATTGAATTTCAACAAAGAGTAAAAACAACTCAAAAATAGTTATACAAAATTACAAAGGTTTTCTTTACTGCAAGCCTAACTCAGTTATCATAGCGGGCAAATAAGTAATGTGTGATCAGTTTAAATATGAGTTCTGTAAATATAATCGTGGGTAGTCAAATGGGATCTGCAGAATATGTAGCAGAACAACTATGTGATGAGTTAAATAACCAAGGTATAAGTGCTGAACTACATGATCAACCTAATTTATCTGATATTGATCAACACAATACAATATGGCTTATATGCACATCGACCTATGGCGCGGGCGATTACCCCGACAACCTTTTACCCTTTATTGAGCAGCTAAATCAGCAAAGTGACTTGTCAGCAATTAAATACTCAGTCATTGGCTTAGGTGATACTAGCTACGACACCTATAACCTTGCTGGGCGCAATATAAATAGTTTAATGGCCAGCAAAGGCGCAAAATGCATAGCGCCAAGGCTTGAATTAAATATTCTTGATGAGGCATTACCCGAAGATACCGCGCTTGAGTGGTTAGACTCGTGGATAGAGAAAACGCAATTAAAGTAATGTGATCGGTTAAAATGCATAAACAAAGTTACCCACAATTTACTAATAATTTAATAGATTTTGTGGATAACCTCTGATCAAACTGCATTTTTAAGCATGCTTATCCATGGGATAAGATCCAATCGATATTGGGCTGTGTATAAACCCCCTTTTTGATCAGAGCTTATTTGCCTGATGATCCGATCATATTAACACCTTTAGATCTGATCTAATTTTATGTTTTAAATGAATAAATAGAGCTTATCAACAGAAAACCCGATCACTAGTAGTAATAGTATTAAAAGATCTCTTTAAAAGATCCTTTATATTATAAGTGATCAGTGACTTAGATCTTGGCCACTGTTTAATCATTTATCTTCTGCTAATTTCTAGGTAGAATACGCTCCCTTTTGAAGTTTACTGGTTTGATTAAGTAGGATCCCATTAATGATTTTTCACGAAAAGTTTGACGTTATCGTAGTAGGTGGTGGACATGCAGGCACTGAAGCCTCATTGGCTGCTGCACGTATGGGGATGAATACCCTGCTGCTAACTCATAATATGGATACACTTGGTCAAATGTCTTGCAACCCTGCAATTGGTGGCATAGGCAAAGGCCATTTGGTTAAAGAAATTGATGCCCTTGGCGGTGCTATGGCACAAGCTATTGATAAAGGCGGTATTCAATTTCGTACCTTAAATTCTTCAAAAGGACCTGCTGTTCGCGCAACTCGAGCACAAGCTGATCGTGCTTTATACAAAGCAGCAATTCAAAACACCTTACAAAACCAAGAAAACCTAAAAATATTTCAGCAATCGTGTGATGATCTTATTGTTGAAAATAACAAAGTTATTGGTGTAGTAACCCAAATGGGATTACGTTTTAGCGCACCAAGCGTTGTATTAACTGTAGGTACTTTCCTTGGTGGACAAATACATATTGGTTTGGAGAATTTTAAAGGTGGACGTGCAGGCGATCCCCCTTCAATTGCACTTGCTGATCGTTTACGTGAATTACCGTTTAGAGTAGACCGTTTAAAAACCGGTACTCCACCACGTATTGATGCCCGTACAGTTGATTTTAGCAAGATGCAAGAGCAACCAGGTGATGCACCTACACCGGTATTTTCGTTTATTGGTAAACAAAGCGATCACCCACAGCAAATACCGTGTTATATCACCTACACTAATGAAAAGACCCATGAGGTTATTCGTAACAATTTACATCGCTCGCCTATGTACTCTGGCGTAATTGAAGGCATTGGACCACGTTACTGCCCTTCAATAGAAGATAAAATTGTGCGCTTTGCTGATAAAGACAAACATCAAATATTTGTAGAGCCAGAAGGATTAACTTCTTATGAGCTTTACCCTAACGGTATTTCAACCAGCTTACCGTTTGATGTGCAGTTACAAATTGTGCAGTCGATAGATGGTTTTGAAAACGCACATATTTGTCGTCCTGGTTATGCTATTGAATACGACTTCTTTGACCCACGTGATTTAAAGCAGTCACTAGAAACTAAATTTATAGACGGATTATTCTTTGCAGGCCAAATAAATGGCACTACTGGTTACGAAGAAGCCGGTGCACAAGGTTTAATTGCCGGCATGAACGCCGCTTTACAAGTGCAAGGCAAAGACGCGTGGACTCCACGTCGTGATGAAGCCTATGTGGGCGTACTTATTGACGACTTAGCAACGCTTGGTACAAAAGAACCGTACCGCATGTTTACTAGCCGTGCAGAATATCGTTTATTACTGCGTGAAGATAACGCTGATATTCGCTTAACAGAAAAAGGCCGTGAACTTGGTTTAGTTAACGATGAGCGCTGGCAGGCATTTAATGAAAAAATGGAAGTGATCGAAAAAGAGAAACAGCGTATTAAAGAAACCTGGATCCATAAAGATCATGCTGTGGTTGATCAAGTAAACGCCTTATTAAAAACACCGCTTACTCGTGAAGCAAGTTTAGAGGATCTACTTCGCCGTCCAGAAATTCGTTACGACGATTTAATGGCTATTGATGGATTAGGATCTGAGTTTACAAACCAAGCTGCACTTGAACAAGTTGAGATCCACACTAAATACGCAGGTTACATTGCGCGCCAGCAAGATGAGATCAATAAACAACTTCGTCATGAAGAAACCATTTTGCCTAAAGAGTTCGATTACTCAACGGTATCGGGTTTATCAAACGAGGTTGTTGCTAAGTTAACAGATGCGCGTCCAGACACTATTGGCCAAGCTTCTCGTATTTCTGGTATCACCCCAGCGGCGATTTCGCTATTATTAGTGTATCTGAAGAAGCAAGGCTTATTACGCAAGACTGCGTAACGGTAAAGGTAAACTGTGTTACAGCAACAATTATCAACATTGTTAGCGCAAACTGATATTGCGCTAACCGAAAAACAACAACAGCAATTAGTTAAATACGTTGAGTTACTAAACAAATGGAACAAAGCGTATAATTTAACGTCTGTGCGCTTACCAGAAGAAATGATGATTAAGCACATTATGGACAGCTTAGTTGTTGCACCTCATTTACCCGGTCATCATTATATTGATGTAGGCACAGGTCCTGGCTTACCGGGTATTGTGTTAGCTATTGCACTACCTGATACGCAATTTGTGTTGCTTGATAGTTTAGGCAAGCGTGTTCGCTTTTTAATGCAAGTTAAACATGAGCTTGGGCTAAATAATGTCACCCCAGTGCAGTCAAGAGTTGAAGAATATCAACCAAGTGTTAAATTAGATGGCGTACTCAGTCGTGCGTTTGCTTCACTGCAAGATATGGTTGATTGGTGTTCACACTTAATTGATCACTCAGGCAAATTTATTGCACTAAAAGGTGTGTTCCCTAGTGAAGAGCTAGAGTCGCTACCTGAGGGTGTAAAATTTGAAGAGAAAATCTCACTAGTAGTGCCTGAGCTTGATGCACAACGACATTTAATTATTCTTTCTAAAGACTAGGGATCAGAGACATAGTGGCAAAAGTCATCGCATTAGCAAATCAAAAAGGCGGCGTTGGTAAAACAACAACGGCTGTTAATCTCGCTGCATCTATGGCTGCAACGAAGCGTAAAGTGCTGTTAATAGATCTCGACCCCCAAGGCAACGCTACAATGGGTAGCGGTGTAGACAAATATGGCGATGTCGCCACCATTTACGATTTACTCATTGAAGAAAAACCAATGGATGAGGTGATAATCACTGAAACCTCGGGTGAGTATCATATGATAGCGGCCAACGGTGATGTAACCGCAGCCGAAGTAAAATTAATGGAATTGTTTGCACGCGAAGTACGCCTTCGTAATGCGCTTGAAAAAATACAAGATAAATACGAATTTATTTTTATCGACTGCCCGCCTTCACTAAATATGTTAACAGTAAACGCCATGGCTGCTGCTGATTCTATTTTAGTACCTATGCAATGTGAATATTATGCGCTTGAAGGGTTAACCGCATTAATGGACACTATTACGCAACTTGCAAAGTTAGTTAACCCTAACTTACAAATTGAAGGCATTCTTCGTACTATGTACGATCCGCGCAATCGATTAGCAAATGATGTATCAGAACAATTAAAACAACATTTTGGCGATAAAGTATACCGCACCGTGATCCCACGTAATGTGCGTCTTGCCGAGGCACCGAGTTTTGGTGCACCAGCAATGTACTACGACCGCGCATCAAGTGGTGCAAAAGCCTACTTAGCACTTGCGGGCGAAATGCTACGCAGAAAAGAAAAAACAGCGCCGGTAGTCGCCTAACTTTAAGGTAAAAAAATAACATGTCTGCTAAAAAACGAGGTTTAGGCCGAGGACTCGATGCCCTTTTAAGTTCATCAAAACCAGCGCCAAGCTCAAGCAAGGAACAAGACACAGTCAATGTGACTGAAACTGTACAAGCTGTTGCTCAGCCTATTACGAATGAATTGCAAAATCTGCCTATCGAGTTTTTGCATTCAGGAAAATACCAGCCTCGTAAAGATATGTCTGAAGAAGCGCTAGAGGAGCTAGCAAGCTCTATTCGCTCACAAGGCATTATTCAACCAATTGTTGTACGACCTGTTGCAGAAAATAGCTTTGAAATCATTGCTGGTGAGCGTCGTTGGCGTGCTGCGCAAATAGCAAAACTTGAAAGCGTACCTTGTATTGTAAAAGAAGTGCCAGATGAAGCGGCTGTTGCTATTGCGCTTATTGAAAACATTCAGCGTGAAGATTTAAACGCAATGGAAGAAGCGATTGCGTTAAACCGATTATTAAATGAATTTGAATTAACGCATCAGCAAGTTGCCGATGCAGTGGGTAAATCGCGCACTACCGTGACTAATTTACTACGATTAAACAATTTAAATAGCGATGTTAAAATTTTGTTAGAGCATGGCGACATAGAAATGGGCCACGCACGTTGTTTATTAGCACTTGAAGGTGAAGCGCAATCTGACGCTGCACGATTAGCTGTTGCTAAAGCGCTGACTGTTCGCGAAACAGAAAAATTAGTACGCTCAATTTTAGAGCCGGTAGTCGCGAAAGAGGCACCTGAAAAAGACCCAGATGTTAAGCGTTTAGAGCAAAAATTAGCCGACAACTTAGGGGCTAAAGTAGAAATAAATTACAATGCGAAAGGTAAAGGTAAATTGGTTATTTCTTACACCAACTTAGATGAGCTTGATGGCATTTTAAATCGTATAAATCACAGCAATACCGACCATTAAAATTTTACATGTCCAATAAGAGACATTTGTAGCTATTTTGTGTTACAAAGCGTCTACTCAAGTTGCAAAACTGGTAGGATTAAGTATAATTTCGCCAGTTTTCACACCCTAACAATTAGAACGCCATAAAGGTTAACTAAACGTGACTAATAAGTTAGCAAGACCTTATCGGCTTGCCGCATTTAAATTAATTTGTCTTCAGGGTATCGTAGCACTTGTAGCTGCAGTAATTATTTTTGTTGGTTGGGGAGTTAACGCCAGTACATCAGCACTTGCTGGTAGCAGCGTTGCAATACTTCCTCACCTAGTATTTGCGCTTTATGCATTCAGATATATGGGTGCAAGCAAAGCAAATCAAGCGTATACCTCGTTAAAACGCGGTAACGGATTAAAATTTATGCTAACAATCGTATTGTTTGCACTGATACTCAAGTCAACCACGGTCGTTTTAGTGCCGTTTTTTTGTGTTTATGTATTGGTGCTCTTTAGTGGATTGTTCGCGCCCGTTTTTTTTAAACATTAACTTTGGGATATAACATGGCTGCAGAAGAAGTTACTATATCAAGCCATATCCAGCATCACTTAACAAACGCTAAGATGTGTATGACCGACTCAGGTCTTGCCTTCAACAAAGCGTGTGCAGACAGTGGTTTCTGGACATGGAATATAGATACCCTCGCATGGTCAATCGGACTAGGTCTAATATTTTTATGGATCTTCCGTAGCGCCGCAAAAAAAGCACACACAGGAGTACCTGGTAAATTTCAATGTTTTATTGAAATGATTGTTGAGTTCGTTGGTGACAACGTACGTGACACTTACCATGGTAAAAGCAAATTAATTGCTCCATTAGCCTTAACAATTTTTGTTTGGGTGTTCTTAATGAACTTAATGGATTTAATCCCAGTTGATTTCTTACCTGCATTTGCCGGTTTTGTTGGTGAGCAAGCCTTTGGCATGGACTCACACGACGTTTACATGAAAATTGTACCAACCACAGACATAAACTTAACCGCTGCATTAGCATTGGGTGTGTTTATTCTGATGATTGGTTACTCTATTAAAATTAAAGGGGTTGGTGGCTTCATTAAAGAGCTTACACTTCACCCGTTTAGCTCTAATAGCAAAGTAGCTATGATTTTCTTAATTCCTTGTAATCTATTACTAGAAACAATCGCTTTAGTGTCTAAGCCTTTCTCGTTAGCACTGCGTTTATTCGGTAACTTATACGCTGGTGAATTGATATTCATACTTATCGGCGCAGTTGGTTTAATGCAACTTCCGTTGCACTTTGTTTGGGCTGTATTCCATATCTTAGTAATCGTGTTACAAGCATTCGTATTTATGATGCTAACCATTGTTTACCTAAGCATGGCAAGCTCTGACAATCACTAATTTATACACTTTTTATATTTAACTTTAACAATTGAAACTTTGGAGAAAAAAATGGAACTAGTATTAGGTCTTAAGTACATCGCAGTTGCTTTACTTATCGGCTTCGGTGCAATCGGTACTGCTATCGGCTTCGGTAACATGGGTGGTAAATTCCTAGAAGCATGTGCGCGTCAGCCTGAACTTGCACCTTCATTACAAGTTAAGATGTTCATCCTAGCTGGTCTAATCGATGCGGTAGCAATGATCGGTGTTGGTATCGCAATGGTAATCCTGTTCGTACTTTAATTTTATTTTTTGAACAGCTTACTATTTTAAGGAGGAGCGGTCGTGAACATAACAGCCACTCTTATCGGTGAATTAATTGCGTTTACGGTGTTTGTACTATTTTGTATGAAATATGTATGGCCACCACTTAATGATGCAATTGAGTCTCGCCAGAAGAAAATTGAAGATGGTTTAGCTGCCTCTGATAGAGCCGAAAAAGACTTAGAACTTGCGCAACAAAAAGCTGCTGAGCAGCTTAAAGATGCAAAAGCTCAAGCGGCTGATATCATTGAACAAGCTAAAAAGCGTGCCGTGCTTATTGTTGACGAAGAAACTGTTCGTGGACAAGAAGAGCGTGAAAAAATTATTGCTCAAGGGCACTCTGAAATCGAATCAGAGCGTAACCGTGTAACAGAAGAGCTACGTAAGCAAGTAGCAACTCTGGCAGTGGTTGGCGCAGAAAGAATTTTAGAGCGTGAAATCAATCAAGCCGCACATAGTGACATCGTTGAAAAACTTGTCGCTGAGCTGTAATTAGGAGGGTATGAGCATGTCTGAATTGACTACTATCGCTCGCCCATACGCTAAAGCGGCTTTTGAACTTGCCGTTGAAAAAGGCACGATTGAAAGCTGGAATGACATGTTGTTTTTTGCAGGCGAAGTTGCCAGCAATGAACAAGCATCAGCCATTCTAGCTGGATTGCCTACTGCTACTGCACAAGCTGAGTTATTTATTAACTTATGTGCTGAGCAGCTCAACGAACAAGGTCAGAACCTAGTTAAGGTGATGGCTGAAAATGGACGTTTGATTGCACTGCCTGAGGTTGCTCAGTTATTCGCTGCGTTTAAAGCAGAGTATGACAAAGAAATCGATGTAGATGTGATTTCGGCAACCCCTCTTGCTGCAGAGCAGCAAGAGTCATTGGTAGCGACACTTGAAAAACGTTTCGCACGCAAAGTTAAGCTGAATTGTAGTGAAGACGCTGCAGTAGTTGGTGGCCTTATTATTAAGGCGGGTGACACTGTAATCGACGGCTCAGTACGCGGTAAATTAAACCGCTTAGCCACAACACTACAATCGTAATTGGGAAAAAGAGCATGCAACTTAATTCCACTGAAATTTCAGATCTGATCAAACAACGTATTGAGCAGTTCGAAGTTGTAAGTGAAGCTCGTAACGAAGGTACTATCGTATCTGTTACTGACGGTATCATCCGCATCCACGGTCTAGCTGACTGTATGCAAGGTGAGATGATTGAGCTTCCAGGCAACCGTTATGCTATCGCACTAAACCTTGAGCGTGACTCAATTGGTGCAGTAGTTATGGGTCCATACGCTGACCTTACTGAAGGCGTAAAAGTATACACAACTGGTCGTATCCTAGAAGTTCCTGTTGGTGCTGGCTTACTTGGTCGTGTTGTAAACACACTAGGTGCTCCTATCGACGGTAAAGGCGCTTTAGATAACGACGGTTTTGAACCTGTAGAAAAAATTGCACCAGGTGTAATCGAGCGTCAATCTGTAGATGAGCCAGTTCAAACTGGTTACAAATCTATCGATGCGATGATTCCAGTTGGTCGTGGTCAGCGTGAGCTTGTAATCGGTGACCGCCAAACAGGTAAAACTGCACTAGCAATCGATGCAATCATCAACCAAAAGAACACAGGCGTTAAGTGTGTGTACGTAGCGGTTGGCCAAAAAGCATCTACTATTGCTAACGTAGTACGTAAATTAGAAGAGCACGGTGCACTTGCAAATACTATCGTAGTTGTAGCATCTGCTTCTGAGTCTGCGGCACTTCAGTACTTAGCACCGTTCTCGGGCTGTACTATGGGTGAATATTTCCGTGACCGTGGTGAAAACGCATTAATCGTATATGATGATTTATCTAAGCAAGCTGTTGCTTACCGTCAAATCTCATTACTACTTAAGCGTCCACCAGGTCGTGAAGCATACCCAGGTGACGTATTCTACCTTCACTCGCGTCTTTTAGAGCGTGCATCGCGTGTAAACGCTGATTACGTTGAAAAGTTCACTAATGGTGAAGTGAAAGGACAAACTGGTTCATTGACGGCATTGCCAATCATTGAAACTCAAGGCGGCGACGTTTCTGCGTTCGTACCGACAAACGTTATCTCTATCACCGATGGTCAGATCTTCTTAGAAACTGACTTATTCAACTCAGGTATCCGTCCGGCAGTAAATGCTGGTATCTCGGTATCGCGTGTTGGTGGTGCTGCACAAACTAAAATCGTTAAGAAACTAGGTGGCGGTATCCGTCTAGCCCTAGCTCAGTACCGTGAATTAGCTGCGTTCTCGCAGTTCGCGTCTGACCTTGATGATGCTACTCGTGCTCAACTTGAGCATGGTGAGCGTGTAACAGAGCTAATGAAGCAGAAACAGTACGCACCAATGTCTGTTGCTGAAATGTCTTTGTCGTTATTTGCAGCTGAGAAAGGTTACTTACAAGACATCGAAATCTCTAAGATTATGGATTTCGAAGCGGCTTTACTTTCTTATGCAAGTAGCACATACGCAGAGCTTGTGGCTCAAATCAATGAAACTGGTAACTACAACGCCGAGATCGAAGCGCAACTTAAAGAACTTCTTGAGAAGTTCAAGTCTACGCAAACTTGGTAATTTAGTTATTAATGGTGCGCTTTAGTTTACTAAAGCACACCTTGATTCGGAGAGAGAGTCATGGCCAGCGGAAAAGAGATTAAAAGCAAGATCGGGAGTATTAAAAATACTCAAAAGATCACTAGCGCAATGGAAATGGTTGCTGCGTCTAAAATGAAAAAGGCGCAAGAACGAGTGGCTTCAAGCCGTCCATACGCTGACAAATTACGCAAAGTAATTGGTCGTGTTGCTCAAGCAAATCTTGATTTTACTCACCCGTTCTTAGAAGAGCGTGAAGTAAAACGAGTTGGTTATATTGTTATCTCTACTGACCGTGGTCTATGTGGCGGCTTAAACTCAAACGAGTTTAAAAAAGTTGCATTAGACATTAAAGCGTGGAAAGAAAAAGGCGTAGACGCTGATTTTGCAACTTTAGGTAGCAAAGCGGCTAGCTTCTTTCAACGTTTTGGCGGTCAAGTGCTTGCTAAAAAAGCAGGCCTTGGAGATAAGCCTTCAGTACAAGACGTAATTGGTCCTGTAAAAATTATGCTAGATGCATTTTCTGAAGGTAAAATTGACCGTTTATTCCTGGTATATAACAACTTTGTTAATACCATGAAGCAAGAGCCAACAGTAGATCAGTTACTCCCTTTGCCAAAAGCTGAAGAAGAAGTATCTGCCCACACATGGGATTACTTATACGAGCCAGGCCCAGACGCTATATTAGAGTCTTTGCTTGTACGCTTTGTTGAGTCTCAAGTGTACCAAGGTGTGGTTGAGAACGCTGCCTCTGAACAGGCTGCCCGTATGGTTGCAATGAAAGCTGCAACAGATAATGCCGGCGACCTTATGGATGAGTTACAGCTTGTTTATAACAAGGCCCGCCAAGCAGCAATCACACAAGAAATTAGTGAGATTGTTTCTGGTTCAGCCGCAGTTTAATGCTTCAGGCAAAGATTAACGAGAGGAATAGACATGAGTTTAGGTAAGGTCGTCCAAATTATCGGTGCCGTTGTAGATATTGAGTTTTCTCAAGACAACGTGCCAGCCGTATATGACGCACTAAAAGTAACAGATGGCGATTTAGCTGGTTTGACTTTAGAAGTTCAACAACAGCTAGGTGGCGGTGTTGTTCGTACTATCGCACTAGGTACTACTGACGGTTTACGTCGTGGCGCAGCGGTAGAAAATACAGGTGAAGCGATTCAAGTTCCAGTTGGTAAAGCAACGCTTGGTCGTATCATGAACGTACTTGGTGAGCCAATTGATGAAGCTGGCCCAATCGGCGAAGAAGACCGTATGTCTATTCACCGTGCAGCGCCTTCATACGAAGAGCAATCAAGTTCAGTAGAACTTTTAGAAACTGGTATCAAGGTAATCGACCTTGTATGTCCATTTGCTAAAGGTGGTAAAGTTGGTTTATTCGGTGGTGCCGGTGTAGGTAAAACCGTAAACATGATGGAACTTATCCGTAACATCGCAATCGAGCACAGCGGCTACTCAGTATTCGCAGGTGTTGGTGAGCGTACTCGTGAGGGTAACGATTTCTACCATGAGATGAACGATTCAAACGTACTTGATAAAGTATCGCTTGTATACGGTCAGATGAACGAGCCTCCAGGTAACCGTTTACGCGTAGCGTTAACAGGTCTTACTATGGCTGAAAAGTTCCGTGACGAAGGTCGCGACGTACTTTTCTTCGTAGATAACATCTACCGTTACACGCTTGCTGGTACAGAAGTCTCTGCACTACTTGGTCGTATGCCATCAGCGGTAGGTTACCAGCCTACACTAGCTGAAGAGATGGGTGTGCTTCAAGAGCGTATCGCTTCAACGAAGACAGGTTCAATTACATCAATCCAAGCGGTATACGTACCTGCGGATGATTTAACGGATCCATCTCCAGCAACTACCTTTGCTCACTTAGATGCAACAGTAGTACTTTCACGTGATATCGCATCACTTGGTATTTACCCAGCGGTAGACCCACTTGATTCATCTTCACGTCAACTTGACCCATTAGTAATTGGTCAAGATCACTACGATACAGCACGTGGCGTTCAAACAGTTCTTCAGCGTTACAAAGAACTTAAAGACATCATTGCAATCTTAGGTATGGACGAGCTTTCTGACGAAGATAAGCAGCTTGTATCTCGTGCACGTAAAATCCAGCGTTTCCTATCTCAGCCGTTCTTCGTGGCAGAGGTATTTACAGGTGCGCCAGGTAAATACGTATCACTAAAAGACACAATTGCTGGCTTTAAAGGTATTCTAAGCGGTGAGTTCGATGACCTTCCAGAGCAAGCGTTCTACATGGTTGGTTCTATCGAAGAAGCTCAAGAAAAAGCTAAAAGCATGTAATTAGGAGGGTAGTATGGCAGCTATGACTGTACACCTTGACGTAGTAAGCGCAGAGCAGAGCTTGTTCTCTGGTCTAGTTGAATCGATTCAAGTATCTGGTAGTGAAGGTGAGCTAGGTGTTAATGCCGGTCACGCCCCACTACTAACTGCCCTTAAACCTGGTATGGTACGTTTAGTTAAGCAACATGGTGAAGAAGAACTGATCTATATTGCTGGCGGTACACTAGAAGTTCAACCGAACATAGTAACCGTACTTGCAGATACAGCTGTTCGTGGTGAAGACCTTGACGAACAAGCGGCAGAGCAAGCTAAACGTGACGCAGAAAGCCAAATGGCTAATGCGTCAGCTGCTGAGTTTGATTATCAACAAGCAGCGATGCAATTAGCAGAAGCTATTGCACAACTTCGCGTAATTCAGCAATTACGTAAAAAGTAAGCCTATCCGGTTTTAAAAAGCCCACATTATGTGGGCTTTTTTGTGCCTGTAATTTGGCTTTACACTTATATCGGTTGGCAAAGCTGGTTACAATAAGTGTAATTATTATGAACAGTTTGTTTATCATAGATTCAGTCATTATTTTTTATTATATGACTGAGTATGTATACATGGAGTGACATGCGTAATCTGACAAACTCACTTTCATTAACTCATCAATAAAACAACGGAAAAAGGAAATTGTTTTAATGGCTCTAACAACAGTAATTCTTGCTGCGGGTAAAGGTACTCGTATGCGCTCTGCTTTACCAAAAGTACTGCACAAAGTGGCAGGTAAACCTATGGTGCAGCATGTTATAGATAACGCAAAGGCATTGGGTGCAACCACCACTAATTTAGTTTACGGGCATGGCGGCGAACTATTACAACAACAACTTGCCGATAACGACGTAAACTGGGTACTGCAAGCAGAACAACTTGGTACCGGCCATGCTGTTGCACAAGCAAATCCTCATATTAATGATGACGATACCGTATTAGTTTTATACGGCGATGTTCCGCTAACAAAGCAATCAACGCTTGAGCGCTTATTAGCTGCAACACCTAATAATGGTTTAGCGGTATTAACCGTTAATTTGGTTAACCCTAATGGCTACGGCCGTATGCTGCGCGAAAATGGCAAGCTTGTTGGTATTGTTGAGCAAAAAGACGCAAGCGCTGAGCAGTTACTTATTAGCGAAGTAAATACCGGCATTATGGCGGTTAGCGGCAAGCTTTTAAAAACATGGTTAGGCAATCTATCTAACAACAATGCACAAGGCGAGTACTACCTTACCGATATCGTTGCGATGGCACACAGTGAAGGTGTAGAAATTGCATCGGCGCAGCCAGATCATGCAATGGAAGTTGAAGGCGCAAACAACCGCGTACAACTTGCAGGCCTTGAACGAGCTTATCAAGCGTGGCAAGCAGAAGAGCTAATGTTAAATGGTGCCACCCTCGCCGACCCAGCCCGTATAGATGTTCGTGGCAACGTTAAAACAGGCGAAGACGTATTAATTGATATAAACGTTATTTTTGAAGGCAATGTTATTCTTGGTAATAATGTACAAATTGGCCCTAACTGCGTACTTAAAAACTGTACCATAGGCGACAACGTTGTAATAAAAGCAAATACCCTAATTGAAGATGCAAGCGTAGCTGCTCAATGTACGCTAGGCCCATACGCCCGCTTACGCCCAGGTGCGGTAATGGAAGAAGACTCGCACATTGGTAACTTTGTAGAGATGAAAAAAACCCGCTTAGGTAAGGGTTCTAAAGCAAACCACTTAAGTTACTTAGGCGATGCTGAAATTGGCGAAAAAGTGAATATAGGCGCAGGTACAATTACCTGTAACTACGATGGAGTTAATAAAGCAAAAACCATTATTGGTGATAACGCCTTTATTGGTTCAAATTCATCACTTGTTGCTCCTGTAAATATTGGTGCAACAGCAACAATAGGTGCAGGCTCTGTGATCACCAGTACCGTTGAAGATGAGCAGCTTGCAATAGCACGCTCTAAACAGCGTAATTTAACCGGCTGGAAACGACCAGTTAAAAAATAATAATGAAAGGCTACTTAGGTAGCCTTTTTTATTTCAGCTTTAGCTTAAATTGCTCTTTGTAGCGTCTAGATAGGTTAAGTACTTTACCTGTAGTTAGCTTTATTTCACTATCACCACTAGGTAGCGGTGTAATAGACTCTATTCTATCAAGGTTTA
Source organism: Pseudoalteromonas sp. P1-13-1a (assembly GCF_001401875.1). NCBI lineage: Bacteria > Pseudomonadati > Pseudomonadota > Gammaproteobacteria > Alteromonadales > Pseudoalteromonadaceae > Pseudoalteromonas > Pseudoalteromonas sp. P1-13-1a. Next base: position 56,421 of record NZ_LKDV01000027.1, read on the forward strand.
CGCCATGGCTGCGGTGGACTCTACAAAAGCCTTTATCTTCTAATTGCTTACTTAGTACTGTAAGGGTCGTTCTTAAAGGGTAAATAGACGTGCCAATATATAAGTTTACATAGTTACCTGATGATTCAAGCCAATCAACATCGTCTATTTTTACAATAAATTCTTTGCCACGCTTTTTTACGAGCAAACGGTTTAGAGTGGGTGTTGCTTGTTGCTCGCTTTCTTCTATAGAAGATGCCTCCCCTAATAACTGCTGAACAACATATTGATATACTTTTATTAGCGTAATAAAAAACACAAAGCTAATAGCATCCTTTTGGTATTCGTATATTAATTCAAACCAACTCAGTCCAAAATCATAAGAGCGACCATAAGCTAAATATACAAGCTTGCGACTACCAACCATAATAGCAATATGTAACATGCTAAATATAATCGAAGCGCCAAAATACATAGCCAATGAAGCAGGTACTTTTTGCCAATTAAAAGGTGTGTTTTTCAAAAACCAAATTAAAGCCGGAAACATAAGCAATGATCCTAGCGCGCTTGAATACTCCCATACAAATGGCTCCCAAATTAAAAATGTTAAATCACCAGCTCTTTTTGCCTCCATTATTTGGGTTGTAGCGTTTATTGTATTGTTTATCAAAATATATGCGCAAAGTAATGCAGAGGCATATAGGGTTTGAAAACGCTGAAAGTGTTGTAGGTTCATAATATGTGCTTATATTTATGCGGTGGGTTTATCCCTAAATACCACCTTTTATCACTATTGCTTGTAATATAAGCACTTATGAATAGTTTTTGCGAGTTGTTTAAGCCTTACTAGTACCAATACGCATATATTGGCTTAAGCATGAATAAACAATTACACCTCACAACTCATTTAAATAATCGTCATTACTTTCTTGATTGGTTAAGAGTAATTGCGTTTGCTGTACTTATTTTTTATCACATAGGTATGTTGTACAGCGAAAATTGGGGTTTTCACTTTAAAAGTACTTATACATCTCAATACGTAGAGTATTTTATGTTGATGTTTGCTCCTTGGAGAATGCTACTTATATGGTTTATATCTGGGGTAGCACTTAGCTTTATGCTTGATAAGGTAAGTGGCGTTAAATCAAACTTCTTTTTTATTTTAAATCGCTCTATTTTTATATTACTCCCTTTGCTGGTGGGCTTATGGTTAATAGTTCCCTTTCAGCTGTATGCAGAGATGTCGCAACAAAGCGTTATAAACATATCGTATTGGCAGTTTTACTCCGCGTTTTTAGATATTAATAATGAAATGTTTACTAATTACCAATCTGGAGTATGGCCGCACATAGATGTAAATCATTTATGGTATTTACGTTCTCTTTGGCAGTTTATGCTTATCATTTTTTTATTTTCACTATTCATGAAGCTTCCTATTTTTACGCCTTTGCTCAAGTTGGTTAAAATAAACCTACCCTTACTAGCAAGCTTATTAGTCATAGCAATGCTGCTTACTAATAACTATTTAAAAGGAGATGCAATTCGTGAAACTAACGGCTTTATATTTTTATTGATAGGGTACCTGTTAGCAAAGTACGCTTATTTTTGGGCGAGCTTAAAACACTATTTTTGCCTGCTATGTGTAAGCTTTGCCCTGTTGTGTATATACATAGTAATGGCTTATCAAAACGTGTTTGATTTACCTAGCTATGTTTTTACTACTCTTTACAACATTCAAAGAGTATTGGGAGTGCTAACCATGCTTGCACTCGCACAGCATTTTTTAAACTTTAAAACTAGCTACTTAAAAATATTAAATAGTTGGGTATTCCCTTTTTATCTATTACATCAAAGTGTACTCATAATTCTATGTTTTGTTTTGCAGCCTTTAAAGCTTGGTTATTTTATTGAGCCACTCTTAGTTGTTATTGGTACATGGTGTGTTTGCGCGGTCATTACATTAGTCGTTACACGCATTGATATTTTAGGGCCTTTTATAGGTGTTAAAGCTAAAAATAGCTATTCCAAGCCTTTTAAATTATTAGGTTATACAGTAAGTCTTGTTCTTGTATGCCCCTTAGCATTAAAACTCGTTTTTTAAGTTAAAAAAGCTTTATTAAAAGTGCCATAACTTTGTCATACCGGTGTGTTGATATTTACCAAATACCACACTAAGGAAAATAACAATGTTAAAAAGGTCACTTATAGCACTTTCACTCATATCAATATTAACAGGTTGCTCACTAGATGGAGATGACGGCCAAGACGGCACGCAAGGTATCCAAGGGGAGCAAGGTACTGCGGGTCAAAATGGGACTAACGGCACCAATGCAAACTCTGCGTTAAATATAAGTTTAATAGGCCGCGCTGTACTTAATGCCCAAAGCCCTGAAGGCGCGGCTGAAATAGTTGCATATCAAGCATCTAAAAAGTGGATTTACGCTATTAATAGCTCTGGTGATGAAGCTGTAGTGAACATTATACCCGCCGACACCTTTGATACTGCTGCACTCGTTCAAGATAACGAAGGAACAGTGAATGCAACTAACCTTACATCAACCATTACCCTTACTTTAAATGACAACACCCCAGGCGATGCCAACAGCATAGCAATAGATGAAAATAACCAATTATTGGCTGTTGCAATGGCTGCTAAAACCGTGGGCGAAGCAGGTCAAATAGCGTTTTATAATATTAGCGGCGATACACCGGTGTTTATTAAAAATGTAACGGCCGGTTTTTTACCTGACATGGTGACCTTTAGTCATAATGGGGGAAAAGTCGTTGTTGCTAATGAAGGCGAACCTAATGGCGATTACAGTATCGACCCTGAGGGCTCTATCAGTGTTATTAATATTGAAAATGGCGTAATTGCCGATACGGCCACCAATATTGATTTTACTGCATATAACAATCAACAAACCGAGCTTGAAGACAAAGGGCTAGTTTTTGCCAACCCCACAGGGCGAACAATTAATGGAAATGAAATAAATACAACAGTTGCTATGGACCTAGAGCCTGAGTACGTCAGCATTTCTAAAGATAACAAATATGCCTATATATCAATTCAAGAAAATAACGCACTAGCTATCGTTAATTTAGAAGATAACTCTCTTGAACTAAAAGGGTTAGGATTTAAAGATTGGTCAGATTTACAAATAGACGCATCAGATAAAGACGGCGGTGTTAATTTTAAATCGTACCCAGGGCTTTATGGTATGTATCAGCCAGATACAATCTCAAGCTTTAGCTGGAAAGGCGCAAACTTTATAGTGTCGGCAAATGAAGGTGATGCACGTGAATATTTCTTTGATACAACAGGCGAGGCAGACTGCATAGCAAAAGGTGGTCTAGATTACGATGAAGATGATGGCTGTCTTGCCTATATAGATGAAAGCCGTTTTGAAGATTTAACGCTTGCAGCTAATTTTGATTACTTAAATAACGACGATGACGATATAGGCCGCTTGAAGGTAAGCACTGTAAAAGGTGATACGAATGACGACGGTCAATACGAATCGCTTTATGCCTATGGTGCACGCTCATTTACTATTTGGGACAGTAATGGGCTGGTGGTATTTGACTCAGGTGATGATATAGGTCGTATTACCGCATCGGTTCATGGTGAAGCCTTTAATAACAATGAAGATGAAAACGAAGGTGACACACGCTCAGATGATAAAGGCGCAGAACCGGAAGCGCTAACAATAGGTACGATAGACGAACGCACTTTTGCCTTTATAGGTCTTGAGCGCATGGGCGGGATTATGGTTTACGATATTACCAACCCTCACGATGTGCAATTTGAAGATTACTTTTATAACCGTGGTGTAATAGAAGGGGCAGATATAACCGGCGACCTTGCACCCGAAGGCATGGTGTTTGTAACTGCCGAACAAAGTGCGACAGGCGAGCCACTGCTTATAATCGGTAATGAGATCTCAGGTTCTATAGCTGTATGGCAAATTGCAGCAAATTAAAACCAACAAAGCAGTACAGCGATTACTAAATGTACTGCTTTTTCTAACGCGCAAATATTAGCTGTAAAATAGCGACTTAACATGCGCGTTTTTTAATCTAAAATCAGCCCGTAGGCCTTTATTTGTATGCGTTTCATACTAAATTCATTTATTTGTCAAAAAGCTGAAATAAAACATTGACCCCCGCTCGAATCTCCCTATAATGCGACCCCACTGAGACGGGAAACGCTGAAGCATAGCAAAGCACAACGGCTCAGAGAGTTAAGTAAAACTTCGGTTTTAAATCATCGCAAGAAAGTTTAAAATTAAGTGTTGACTCGAAAAATAAAGGATGTATTATACGCATCCCTAGCGACAACGTCGC
>NZ_LKDV01000028.1:0-52148 GCF_001401875.1 Pseudoalteromonas sp. P1-13-1a
CTATCAGCCGTCAGTTATCAGCTGCACAGCGTCAACCTGTACTTTGTAGCGTGGGTTGAGTATCACGAAACCCACGGGTAAAAGAACGCGACGACCACCACAGTGCCCAGTGAATCCCATTAAAAAAACATTAAGAGTACTTTGCTATGTGACTCTCCACCGCTGTGGGTACTACGACATCGCCAGGCTCAAAGATAAGGAAGCCGACTAGTAATAGTCGGGCTTTTTACGTCTGAAGAAAAGTTATATCCAGCACTTTCTTCTCTAAAGCGTTGCGTCTCCTAAGCGCAGCGCTTCTTTGTGAACAGTGTTTTGACTATTAAAAGCATTTAACAATGATGACTTTCCATTCACTTTGGCTTTATACCGCTATAGGCACTACGACCTCGCCAAGCTCAAATACAAGAAAGCCCGACTAGTTCTTTATTCGCCTCACCAATAACTATCCATTTTACATATAGCTAAGTAGCAGTTTGTTTCTGTATTTAAGCTTTAAGATAAACAATATTTATTCAACATAGCTAGATTACAAATATAATTTTGCTTTGTTAGTGGCTTTGATTTAGGATCAAAATAGTTTAAAACCAAGAACTAATAGCCAGTGTATAGATTATTAATTAGTGCCATATCATTTATATTTTGTTTCTCTGTATCGGCAGTTGAAGTAACTGATCTGTATCAAGATATATTAAAAGTAGACGATAAAAGCCGAGACACGCGTTTGGCCGCTAGCCGTAAAGCATTACTTAATGTTTTAGTAAAGGTAAGCGGTGATGAGTCTGCTGATCAAAATAAGCTTGCTCAGCAGCGTACCAAAAATATTTCAAATTACATGCTTAAATTTGAATATGATGAAAAAGCAAATGGTCAACTTAATTTAGTCGTTAAATTTGAAGCGCGTAAAATTAATGAACTAATTAAAGAATTAAATTTACCTCTTTGGGGTGTTCAGCGACCACTGGTTGCCATTTGGTTAGGCATTGAAGACAATTGGCGTAGAGAGCTCGTAACGCAAGAAAGTTACCCTCAGTTAGAGCAACTTATATATGACAAAGCTGGACGGCGTGGTTTGCCCGTGGTAGTACCACTATTGGATCTACAAGACAGACGTTTAGTTGGGATCCCCGAGGTGTGGGGCAACTTTTCAGGGCCTGTTGAAGAGGCGTCTCGACGTTATAGTGCAGAGCGAAGTATCACGGCAAGAATGTATCAAGAGCCTGACAGTGAAACTTGGATTTTAGACTGGCGTTTCACTAATGATGACTTATTCGATTCAAACCGACTTGAGGGTGATAAACAACAAATTGTAGGCGAGATGATAGATAGTTTAGCATTGGGTTTAGCCAATGAATACGCTATTGACCCTAATGCATATTATGAACAAGCTGCGGCTACGCTCACCTTAAAAGGCACTCAGAGCTTTGTCGACATTGAACTTGCAAAACGCCGTTTACAAAATTTGAGCGTCGTAACGCAAGCAACGATTATGCGTAAAACCCCAGAGTTTGTTGAGTTTAAGCTTAACCATACTGGCAGTGTGGCAGATCTTAAAAAAGGCCTTGGGCTTGATAGTGCATTTAAAGACTATGTCGACCCACGTGCATTTTACCACGTTGTAGATAAAAATAGTCTTGAGTATCAATGGGTCGGTGAGTAATGCTAAGCGCTGAGCCAATGCAAATGGCGCTGCCGGTCACCCTGCCTGACGATGAAACATTTGCTTCTTACTTTGGTGGGGAAGACTCATTAGAGGTAAATCATCTCAAGGCGAGCTTTTCAAAGGTTGCCAATAAATTTCAATACACCTATTTGTGCGGGTTGGGTGACTCTGGTAAGTCTCACTTGTTGTACGCAACCTGCATTCAAGCCCAAGAGCGTGGTTGGTCGAACATGCTTTTATCTATGCGCGAAGTTATCGACTTTGGCCCTATGGTACTAGACGGTTTAGAAGCTCTGGACGTATTATGTATTGATGATGTGCACTTAGTTGCTGGTAATGATGCGTGGGAAAAAGCCCTTTTTAACTTTTTTAATCGCTTTAACGAGCCCGGTAAAATGTTGGTAGTAACGGCTGATTTACTACCCGATATGTTAAATATTAGCTTACCTGACTTAGAGTCTCGCTTAAAGTGGGGAACCACTTTTCAAATTCGTTCAATGAGCGACGATGATAAAGCACAAGCACTTGTTAAGCGTGCGCATATGCGTGGGCTTGAACTAAGCGATGAATGCGCGCGCTTTTTATTAACGCGCTTGAGCCGCGATATGCGTGCTTTATTAGACGTATTAGACAAATTAGATCACGCATCAATGGCCGCACAACGAAAATTAACAATTCCCTTCATAAAATCAACGTTAAAGCTGTAGTAGGTCTAGAATCTAGACCCTGCTTTCAGTTATCATTACTCAACAAAATTGTAATCACCTTCTTTGAAAGATCAGGTATCGAATGAACTTAGAAAATATTTTAGCGCAAGCACTTGAGGCTGTTGCCAGTGCCAGTGAAATCGCGCAACTAGAAGAGATCAGGGTTAATTACCTTGGTAAAAAAGGCGAAATCACAAGCTTACTTAAAACACTGGGTAAAATTGCGCCTGAAGAACGCAAAGAAGCAGGCCAAGTAATTAACCAAGCAAAGCAAGATGTACAACAAGCAATTAACGAAAAGCGTGAGCTTTTAGCAAGTAAAGCGCTTGAAGAAAAGCTAGCGGCTGAAACAATTGATGTAACTTTACCAGGGCGCGTAATGCCAACCGGTGGATTACACCCAGTAACGCGCACAATCGAGCGTATAGAAAGCTTTTTTGGTGAACTAGGTTTTGCTGTTAAATCAGGCCCAGAAGTAGAAGACGATTTTCATAACTTTGATGCGCTAAATATTCCTGAGCATCACCCCGCACGTGCTGATCACGATACCTTTTATTTCAACCCTAAATTAGTGCTGCGAACGCAGACAAGTGGTGTGCAAATCCGTACTATGGAAACAGAGCAGCCACCACTGCGAATTATCTCGCCTGGTCGAGTATATCGTAACGATTACGACCAAACGCATACCCCAATGTTTCATCAGGTAGAAGGTTTAATGGTTGATACCGACGTAAGCTTCACAGAGCTTAAAGGTATTTTACACGACTTTTTGCGTAACTTTTTTGAAGAAGACATGGAAATTCGTTTCCGTCCTTCATTCTTCCCATTTACAGAGCCTTCAGCTGAAGTAGATGTTATGGGTAAAGACGGTAAATGGCTTGAAGTATTAGGTTGTGGCATGGTTCACCCTAATGTACTTAAGTCAGTGGGTATTGACCCAGAAAAATACACCGGTTTTGCTTTTGGTATGGGCGTAGAGCGCTTGACCATGCTGCGCTATGGCGTAAATGACTTACGTGCATTTTTTGAAAATGACTTAAAATTCCTAAACCAGTTCCGTTAAGAGTGAAAATATAAAATGAAATTTAGTGAAAAGTGGTTAAGAGAGTGGGTAAACCCTGCTATTGATACGCAAGCTCTTTCGGAACAGCTTTCTATGGCTGGCCTTGAGGTTGACGCAGTTGAGAGCGCCGCAGCGGACTTTAACGGCGTAGTCGTTGGTGAAGTAGTAGAGTGTGCACAGCACCCAGATGCAGATAAACTTCGCGTTACTAAAATCAATGTAGGTGGCGATGAGCTACTTGATATTGTGTGTGGTGCGCCAAACTGTCGCCAAGGCATTAAAGTAGCAGTTGCAACAGTGGGCGCTGTTTTACCGGGCGACTTTAAAATTAAAAAAGCAAAATTACGCGGTCAGCCATCTCATGGCATGTTGTGTGCTTTTGTTGAGCTAGGTATTAGCGAAGAAGGCGATGGCATTATGGAATTGCCAAGCGATGCGCCAATTGGTACAGACTTGCGCGAATACTTAGGCCTAGATGACAACATAATTGATGTTGACTTAACGCCAAACCGTGGTGATTGCTTAGGTATAAAAGGTCTTGCACGCGAGGTCGGTGTATTAAACAGTGTTGATGTAAACGAGTTACAAATTCCAGCTGTTAGCGGCACTATTGACGATAAAGTATCTATTGAGCTTGTTAATGCTGATGCGTGTCCGCGTTACTTAGGGCGTGTAATTAAAGGCGTTAGCCTTGATGCAGAAACACCACTTTGGATGGTTGAAAAACTACGCCGTAGTGGTATTCGCTCAATCGACCCTGTTGTTGATGTTACTAACTATGTATTACTAGAACTTGGTCACCCAATGCATGCATTTGATTTAAATGCAATTGAAGGGGGTATTAAAGTACGTAATGCTCGTGCAGACGAGGAACTCGTATTACTTGATGGCAATACTGCAAAACTGAATGAATCAACACTTGTGATAGCTGATGATAATAAAGCGCTGGCGATTGCTGGTGTTTTTGGTGGTGAGCAATCAGGTGTAACAGAAAAAACCGCTGATATTTTATTAGAAAGCGCGTTTTTTAATCCGGTAGCAATTGCAGGCCAAGCCCGTAGTTATGGCTTACATACCGATGCATCACACCGCTATGAGCGTGGTGTTGATTTTACCCTTCAACATGATGCAATGGAGCGCGCAACCGCTTTATTACTTGATATTGTTGGCGGTGAAGCAGGACCGGTTGTAGAAGCTGTGGCTGCTGATAAACTACCAAAAGTGACTGAAGTACGTCTACGTCGTGCACGTTTAGACCGTGTAATTGGTCATCATATTGACGATGCAAAAGTGACTGATATTCTAACTCGTTTAGGATTAGACGTTAAGTTTGAAAACGATAGCTGGAGTGCTGATATACCAAGTTACCGTTTTGATATATCTATTGAAGAAGACTTAATTGAAGAAGTTGCGCGTGTTTATGGTTACAACAGTATTCCAAATGTTGCCCCAACTGCAAAGTTAAAAATGACTACTCATGATGAGTCAACCATTGCGCTAAGTAAGTTTCGTAATACGTTAGTGACACGTGGTTACCAAGAAGCAATCACGTACAGCTTTGTAGACCCTAAAGCACAAGCTATTATACACCCGCAAAGTGCACCGCTTATATTGCCGCACCCAATTTCAATTGAAATGTCGGCTATGCGTGTAAGCTTAATGCCAGGCCTTTTAGCATCGGTTGCGTATAATCAAAACCGTCAACAACCACGTATTCGTTTATTTGAGCATGGCCTTAAATTTATTAGCGACGACAGTGCAGAAAATGGCCTACAGCAAATACCTGTAATTGGCGGTGTGATAACAGGCCTTGCTCATGGTGAGCATTGGGTTGAGCAAAAACGCAACGTTGATTTTTACGATTTAAAAGGTGATGTTGAAGCCTTATTAGCAATCACCAACGATACAAGCCGTTTTGAAATTAAAGCTGAGCAGTCAGACGGTTTACACCCAGGCCAATCAGCGGTTATATATGTTGAAGGTAAAAAGGTAGGATTTTTTGGTGCTCTTCACCCTCAGGTGCAAAAATCGTTAGATATCAATAACGCAACTTTTGTATTTGAAATAGAAATGTCTGCAATAGAAAAAAGAAATTTACCGCAAGCTGTAGGGGTTTCAAAATTCCCTTCAAATCGCCGCGACATCGCGATTTTAGTGGCTGACAGCGTTAATTCAGGTGATATTTTAAGCACAATAGAAAAAGTTGGCGGAAATCAATTGGTTGACCTAAACTTATTCGATGTGTATAAGGGCAAAGGTATTGAGCCAAATTATAAGAGTTTGGCGATTGCTCTAACACTGCAGGCGGTTGATAGAACACTCGAAGAGAAAGATATCAATCTGGTAGTTGATAACGTGGTGGCCACATTGGCCGAAAAGTTTAATGCATCGTTGAGGGACTAGATATGGCGCTTACTAAAGCCGACATAGCTGAACACCTATTTGAAAAGCTCGGGATCAATAAAAAAGATGCCAAAGATTTAGTTGAAGCGTTTTTTGAAGAAATCCGCTCAGCGCTTGAAAAAGGCGAGCAGGTTAAGCTCTCTGGATTTGGTAACTTTGATCTTCGTGATAAAAAAGAAAGACCAGGCCGAAACCCGAAAACAGGAGAAGACATCCCTATTTCGGCGCGCCGCGTGGTGACCTTTAGACCAGGTCAAAAGCTTAAAACCCGTGTAGAAGTGGGTACAAGCAAAGCAAAATAAAAAAGGGCAGCGAAAGCTGCCTTTTTTATTTAAAACCTTAGGGTTTCATGTTTTTAAAACATGGTTAATGCCAGGGTTTTGCTTACCTAAAATTCTCGAGGCGATACAAACTCACCGTTTTGTATTTGCTCATACGTTTGTTGGGCAAGTGTATCGAGTGCATCTAAATTTTTACCATCACTCATTAGTTGGTGCTCTATTGGTAATAAATCTATATTTTCTATACCCGCGCTTTGCGCCACTTTCGAAAAAATGTAAGCGTGTTTATATTTATCATGCTTATAAAACAAGCTAATTAACGAGGTATACACTTCAGGGTTAGGTTGTTGACCTTGTTTATTTAGCTCAAGCGTTTTGTAGAGCAGATCAATCGTTTTTTCATCATCAAATTTAATGTAATAAGAGGCAAGATAAAACTGCATCTCTGCGCTATTGGTGACGCTTTCGTCATTTTCCATTGCAAGCAAACGTGTTAGTGCATTTTGCTCATTGTTACGCGACCAATGATAGTAAAGCAAACCAGGGTGGTTTGTGTTTTTTGTGTCTTGATAAAGGCGGGTCATTTCTTTAATGCTAGTAAGTTGGCCTTCTATGCGCGACGTCGTTTTAGACTTTAGTTTAATATGCTCAATTTTTGCGGCTAAAGTAATACATTGATTATACGATTCAAACCCTTTTAGTAATTGGTATTTGTTTTCATCTGTGGGTTTTTTATATTCAATATAGCGTTTTAAAATAACCTCAGAACGCTCATTTTTACAATGGCTATCTTTATTTAAATCACTACAAAAGCCAGGTGTTTCCTTACATACCTGAGCGAGAGTCAGTGGTTCTTCGCATCCTGTTAACGCGAGCAATGTGAGTATTGCGCCTGCTCTTAAAACCATTCCTTAACCTCAAATGAATATATACATTACCATTCTAGCGCAATCATTTGTGCGCTAACAGTAGAGAATAACTTTAGATTACCTTAGAATAGCCCTGCCTGAAGTGCATTACTCTCAAAATCGAATGCATTTTTATAGGCTATCCGTTCAAAATGATTAAATTAGGTAAATAAAATGACCTCATCTCACGAATTAGAATACACAAATAGTTGGCAAGAACGTCAAGATTACGCTGAAAGCATGCAACCTATTATTGGTAAGCTTTATCGTAACCGTGGCATAGAAATCGCTGTATATGGCCGTCCTCTCGTTAATGCCAGTACTATCGATATTATCAAATCACATAAAACTGTAGCTCAATTTGAAGGCACTAAATTACGTTTACGCGAAAGCTTTCCGTTTTTAGAAGCGATTAGCAAAATGGAGTTAAATTCAGCACGTATTGATATTGGTAAACTGGCTTATAGCTATTTGTACAGTGATGCTGCTAATGGCCGCACAGTTGATGAGTTTGTAAAAGACGAATTAGCTGAGATAGCCGACTCACCAGCCAAAGAGCCGCGTGATGTAGTGCTTTACGGTTTTGGTCGTATTGGGCGTCTACTAGCGCGCTTATTAATTGAAAAATCAGGCCCTTATGCCGACTTACGTTTACGTGCAATTGTAGTGCGCGGTGGTAAAGAAGGTGACCTTGAAAAACGTGCAAGCTTATTACGTCGCGATTCAATTCATGGCCCATTTAATGGCTCAATTACCATTGATAAAGAGCGTAATGCAATTAAAGCCAATGGTAGCTACATCCAAGTGATTTATGCTAACTCGCCAAGCGAAGTTGATTACACTGCTTACGGTATCGAAAATGCACTTGTTGTAGATAATACTGGTATTTGGAAAGACGAAGCGGGCCTTGGTCAGCATTTAGAGTCTAAAGGCGCTGCAAAAGTATTATTAACAGCACCGGCTAAAGGCAACATTAAAAATATTGTTTACGGTGTAAATAACCAAGACATTAAGCCTGAAGATAAAATTGTATGTGCAGCAAGCTGTACCACCAACGCGATTACGCCAACCCTAAAAGCATTGAACGATAAGTTTGGTATTAATAACGGCCACGTAGAAACCGTGCACTCTTACACAAACGATCAAAACCTTATTGATAACTACCACAAAGCAGAGCGCCGTGGACGTGCCGCAGCGCTTAATATGGTAATTACCGAAACAGGTGCAGCTAAAGCAGTATCTAAAGCCTTACCAGAATTGGAAGGTAAACTAACAGGTAATGCGATTCGTGTGCCTACTCCTAATGTATCGCTAGCTATATTAAACTTGAACCTTGATAGCAGCACAACGACAGAAGAGCTAAATGCGTTTTTACGTGAAACAGCATTGCACTCAGAATTGCGTGACCAAATCGACTACACCGCATCAACTGAAATTGTATCGACCGATTTAGTGGGTAGCCGCTATGCGGGTGTGGTTGATTCGCAAGCTACCATTGTTGAAGGTAACCGCGTTGTTTTATACGTATGGTACGACAATGAATTTGGTTACAGCTGCCAAGTAGTACGCTGTATGCGTGATATGGCAGAAGTGGCTTTCCCAAGCTTACCTCGCTAATATAAACGCAATTATACTAAGCCAGCTTTTTTGCTGGCTTTTTTAGTCGCGTAATATTTTTAAAGTGTACCCTGTGTGGTAGGCTTTAATTATTGAGATGTGTACTGCGGTTATCCCGTAATTATGCATTTTACTATTTATAAAATAGTGTCAGTTCTGCAAGTGAAGCAGATAAACTTATTCTACCTTAAGGTTTTTTCATGAAAATCAGCAGCAATTTTGATAGTGGTAACATAAAGGTTATCGAAGCCACCGAACCGCTAAATATTCAATTAGAAATTAACAATGATCACCAGTCTGAATTTTATCAATGGTTTCACTTTCGCCTAGAAACAACACCTTATCAATTGCATAAGTTAAACATTAATAATTTAGATAAATCAGCCTACCCCGATGGCTGGGAAGGTTACCAAGCGGTTGCCTCGTACGACCGTCAAACCTGGTTCCGTGTGCCTTCAAATTACGAAAATGGCACACTTACGTTTGAGCTAGAGCCTGAGTGCGGCAGTGTTTACTTTGCTTACTTTGCGCCTTACAGCTACGAGCGTCATTTAGATTTATTAGCGTGGGCACAAAGCGAAGAGCTTTGCCAACTACAAACATTAGGCCAAACACTTGATGGCCGTGATATGAGCGTGCTTAAAATTGGTCAGCCTAGCGAAGATAAAAAAACAATCTGGATCACAGCACGCCAACACCCTGGCGAAACAATGGCAGAGTGGTTTGTAGAAGGGTTATTACACAAATTGCTAGATGACGAAGACCCGCATGCCGCAGCACTATTATCAAAGGCTGTGTTTTATGTAGTACCAAACATGAACCCAGATGGCAGCGTACGTGGTCACCTTCGTACTAACGCAAAAGGCGTTAACTTAAACCGTGAATGGCAAACGCCTAGCATGGAAAATAGCCCAGAAGTGTATTTAGTGCTTAATAAAATGCGCGAAACTGGCCTAGACATGCATTTAGATATTCACGGCGACGAAGCAATCCCTTATAACTTTGTGGCAGGCAGTGAAGGTATTCCAAGCTACGATGACCGCTTAAAAGACCTAGAAGATAGTTTTAAAGCAGCATTGCTTACTATAACGCCAGAGTTTCAAGATGAGCACGGTTACGATAAAGACGAGCCGGGCAAAGCTAATTTAACAGTTGGCTCATCTGCAACAGCAGAAGAGTTTAAAGCACTTACTTACACAATTGAAATGCCGTTTAAAGATAATAACGACTTACCAGACCCTGATTACGGCTGGTCAGACCGCCGCTCGTATCAATTTGGTCAAGATACTTTAGCGGCTATCGTAAATGTCGTTGATAAATTAAGATAAATTAGTATAAGGTAGGGGCAACATTAAATGTTGCCCTTTTTTATTACAAAATTAACAAATAATAAAAGTGTGCAATAGCTTAGTTATCGTATTACGTAACTCTCAATAAGTAATAAACAATCAACAGTCTCAAATAAAATAATAAGAGGTATTTAGCGTGGATGCATTCGGACAACTTTTAGATAGCCTAGATGGCATGTTAGGGGGCGCAGTGTGGTTCCCCTACGTGCTTTTAGGTGTTGGTCTATTTTTTACTATTTATTTAAAGTTCCCACAAATTCGTTATTTCAAACATGCGTGTAAAGTGGTTACTGGTAAGTTTGATAAAAAAGGCACCGAGGGTGATACAACCCATTTTCAAGCACTTGCTACTGCGCTCTCTGGTACCGTAGGTACAGGTAACATTGGTGGGGTGGCATTGGCTATTTCTATTGGTGGCCCTGCAGCATTATTTTGGATGTGGATGACAGCTTTTTTTGGTATGACCACCAAATTTGTAGAAGTTACGCTTTCACATAAATACCGCGAAAAAACACAAGACGGCACCATGGCGGGCGGTCCCATGTATTACATGGATAAACGCCTAAACATGAAGTGGCTAGCTATTTTATTTGCTGTTGCTACTGTAATTAGTTCATTTGGTACAGGCAGCTTGCCACAAATTAATAATATTGCGCAGGGTATGGAAGCCACATTTGGTTTTGCCCCTATGGCAACCGGTGCTGTGTTATCTATTTTACTGGCGTTGGTTATTTTAGGCGGTATTAAACGTATTGCTGCAATTACATCACGTGTAGTGCCCATTATGGCTGTTATTTACATTGTGGGTGCGTTAGGGGTTATTTTTTACAATGTAGAAAACATTGGACCTTCGTTTGCCTCAATATTTGTTGATGCATTTACAGGCTCTGCTGCAGCGGGTGGCTTTTTAGGCGCATCTTTTGCGTATGCATTTAACAGAGGTGTTAACCGTGGTTTGTTCTCGAATGAGGCGGGTCAAGGCTCAGCACCCATTGCTCACGCATCGGCAAAGGCAGATGAGCCAGTGTCTGAAGGTATGGTGTCAATTTTAGAGCCGTTTATCGATACAATCATTATTTGTACATTAACAGGCTTAGTTATTTTATCGTCTGGCGTATGGAACGAAAAATTCGAAACGCATTTTGAACGATCATCAATGAGCATCATTAAAGGTGACTACTCAGAAACTAACGAAGCGCAGCGCCAAGAGCTATACAATTACCTAAATGGTAACGAGAGCAAGGTAGAGCTATTTAACGGCAATATTAATGTGGTTAATGGCGAGCCAACAAGCAATGGTTTTACCGTATTACATTCTCGCTCAATTGGTGAAGACATCCGTTTTGGCCTTACCGAAAAACATAAGTACACAGGTATTGTTGAGGTTAAAAACGGTATGCCAACGGATGACAGCATAAGTTTAATTGGTAAATCGTTAGTGCATTCAGCAGAGCTGACTACTAAAGCGTTTACACGTGGCTTCTTTGGCGATAGTGGCCAATACATAGTATCGATAGGCTTATTGCTATTTGCGTTTTCTACAGCTATTGCATGGTCGTACTACGGTGACCGTGCCATGATTTATTTACTCGGTAATCGCTCTGTTATGCCGTATCGCGTATTTTACGTTGCGGCGTTCTTTTGGGCGTCGTTTGCCGATACTACTTTAGTGTGGAAATTAGCTGCCGTTGCAATTGTCGTTATGACCTTGCCCAACTTATTTGGCATTATGTTATTGCGTAAAGAAATGAAACAATCCGTAGATGACTACTGGGTTAAATTCAAAAAAGACAACGAGCAATAAAACAAGTACAATAAAAGGCGCCGCAAGGCGCTTTTTTTATGCGTAGTATGGAGAGTAGTATGGCGATTATTCATTGCCCCAAATGTGCAAAATCAATTTCAGATAAACATCAGCAATGTCCACATTGCAATAGTAACATTGGCGCACTTAACTCTGAGCAGGTACAACAGCTTCAGCGCGAACAGCGAATTAAAAAACAGCAAATGTTTATGAACCATTCTTTCTTGGCACTCATACTATTTTTAGGTGGCTTTTTTTGCTTGTACTTTTTACAACCCGCAAAAGAAACCCTTGAGTGGTACGCTTATACAGTTGCAATTGGTATTGGCTGTATTTGGTATTTAGTAAACCGCGTTATTTTAGTGACTCTAAAAAAGAAAAGATGACATGAATATTGACAACCTTGTACAAAATATCACCCCCGAATTATTTGAGCGTTTACAGTATGGTGCTTCAACGGGTAAATGGCCCGATGGTACGCCGCTTTCTGATGAGCAAAAGCAACAAACGGTGCAACTTGTTATGCTTTACCAAGCTAAAATAGCGCAATCGAACGAGCAATTTACTATTGGCGCTAATGGCGAAATGATCCAAAAGACAAAAGCACAATTACAAAAAGAATTTAAATCTGAAAACGAAATAGCTAGGTTTAGTGAACATGATCTTTAAACACCTTTTTACACCTAAGTGGAAACACCCAAAGCAACAGGTTCGTCTAGACGCTATTGAAAAACTTGATGTAGAGCGCGACGCATCAATTTTAAGTTCATTAGCACTGGAAGATAATTCAGCCGAAATACGCCGTAAAGCACTGCAAAAAGTAAATAACTTAGCACTGTGGTGGAAAGCTTATAAACAAGATCAGGTGCTAAAAGATGTAGCTGAAATTCAAATTTCAAATGCTGTGTTAAATAACGAAAGCGCACTGAGCACACAAATAAAAAGTGAGTATATAGACCGTTTTGCGCCAGTTAAAACGCTTGAAAAACTTGCCTTTGCTGAGAAAGAGCTGCAAGTACGCGTTAAACTTTTAAAGCGTTTAGCAAATCCTAAATTAATTGAAAAAGCATTCAAAGAAGGTAGCGAAGAGCTTCAAAGTCAACTTGTAGAGCTAGTTATAACGCATCAACTTGTTAAGTCATTAGTAAAACATGCTAAGGGTGATGCAAAGCAGCAGCTAGAGCAACATAGTGAAAACGAGCGTTTAGCGATTGAAATGCCTGCTCAGGTAGAAAGCGCAACGCGCGTTATTTTAGCAAAGCTAAACGCCCTGCGAGATAAAAACGATTACGCCATAGTAAACCCACAAGCCGGTGAATTAATGGCGCAGTGGCAAGCGCTTGAGCTTAAATGGTTAAGCGAAGATCACGTTAAAGAGTTAGATAAAAAATACATCAGCATTACTGATAAACTCGATGCACATATTGCAACATTAAAAGCACAGCACGAACAACAGCAGCAGCGTTTAGCAGAGCAACAGCGCCAACTGCTTGCACTGGCAACGTTAGAGGCGCTAAGTGAAGAAATTGAAAATGCATTACAGTTAGGTTTAGAAACCCCTGAGCAAATTCAGCAAGATTGGCTAGAGGCAAAAGTAGCACAGGCTAAGCAGACGTTAACCGATGCGCAGCACGGCGATAATCCCCAAACTAAGCAGGTTATTATTAAGCTTGAAAAACTATTCAACCAAGTAGCTAAATTACCCGAGCTTAGTAGCTCAATTGCGCAATTTAAAATTGCGTTTGATGAGCTAAAAGGCATAGAGACTGCGCAGCAGCTAGCCGATTACGACGATGTTTTAACTCGTTTTAATAACGCATTTAAAGAAACTCGTAGCCACCTAAATGTGCTAGATGGGGCATTGCAGCAAAACTTTAAATCGCAATTAAATGCGCACAAAAAGCAGTTTTTAGCGCAAATGAGTGAGCTGACAAAACCGCTTGAAAAAAATCAAAGCACCGCCAAACGAAAAGCCCGCGATGTAAAGCGCCTTATTGAACAAGGTCGCTTTAATGTTGCATTTGGTGTATTTAAAGGCTTTGAAGAGTTGTTTGATAAATTAACACCGCAATTTCAGCAGCCACTTGTAAACTTAAAAGCCGATTTAGAAGCGCAACTTGCAGAAGCAAAAGATTGGCAAAAATACGCGGCAGCACCAAAACGTGAAGCCTTACTTGAAGAAGTGGCAGCGTTAGTCGACCAACCGTGTGACGACCCACAGCAGCGTGCTGAGCAAGTTAAAGCGTTTCGTAAGCGTTGGAACGAGCTTGGCCGTTTAGATACAGAGCAAGAAAAGCAACAAGGTGAGCAGTTTGATAGCAACATAGAGCTGTTATTTGCACCGTGTCGTAGTTACTTTGCCGAGCAAGAAGTGGCGCGTGAAGCGGCAAAAGCTCAGCGTCAAGCCCTGATAAACAACATGCAAACACTAAGCGAGCAAGACACCACTGTCGAAAGCTTTGACTGGAAGCAATTTGAAAGCCAATACAACCGTTTAAATAAAGCGTGGCGCAGCGTAGGTAAAGTTGACCCTAAAACATACCGCGTATTAAATGAAAGCTTTAAAGCACAGCAACAAACTGTATTTGCTATATTAAATGCGTATCATAAAGATAACGCTACACAAAAAAGTGCCTTAGTGGAGCGTGCCTCAGTGCTTTCGCAAAGTGAAAATTTAGCAGCTGCATGCCAAGAGCTAAAGCAATTACAACAGCAGTGGCAAAGTATAGGTTTTGCAGGTTTAAAAGCTGAAAATGCGCTATGGCAAAAGTTTCGTCAATATAACGATGAAACTTTTAGCAAACGTAGCAGTGAGTTTGAGCAGCAAAAGCTGGCTCAAAACGAAACAGATAAACAAGCAGCAATAGAACTGGCCGAGCTAGAAAATGCCCTTGAGCAAGTAAATCAAAAAGCCCAATTGCATGACCTTGAAACCAAAGTAAAAGGCTACGCACAATATAAATCGCTGGTGCCAAAAGTTGCAGCATTATTAAGTGCGATTGAAGAAAAGCTCGCTTTACTTACAAGCCAAGCACAACGCGCTAATTTTGAAGCACTTATTGATGCACTTGAAAATAACGATGTATTACCAAGTCAGTTTCAAGCGCCACTTGCAACGTCGCTAAGTAGTGAGCAACTTATTACAAGAATGGAAATTCTTGCTAATGTAAGCTCGCAAAATGCAGCGCTTAGAATGGCAGAGCAAGTCGCCATGCTTGATGACAAACACCGTGGTGAGCATGCTGATTTAAACTATTATTTAAAGCAGTTATTAGCGCTCAGTAAGGGTTCAGTTGAGCCTGACACACTTGCTAAAATTAAAACGATTTTCGCAGCATAATATGTAATTTGCCTGTATTAAATACGGGGATTGCATGATAAAAGCCGCTGTTAAAGCGGCTTTTTTATAATTAAACGAGGATATAGGTGAGCATGAGAATTTTATTACTGTTTTTAACCACATTACTTTTAAGTGCGTGTAATTCTACACAAGGCGTGTCTGTTTATTCATTTACCAGCTCAGAGGTAGAAAGTGTACTAGGTAATCAGCTGCCTAAGTTAAGCGAAAAGGTGAGCTTAATGGGCTTGCCCGTGCAGTTTGATGTAAACGATTTAAGTGTAGATATAGGCCCTGATAACCGTGATGTTGTGGTGCTAGGCGCTGATTCAAGTGCTGAGGTAAATGCTTTTGCCCTAAAATACCCAGTACGCTTAAAGCTGCAAATAGAAGGAAGCCCGTTTTACGACAGTGAAAAAAAAGCCGTGTTTTTACGCAATATTAAACTACTAGATTCAAGCGTGGATGCAGGGGGTTTTAAAGGTAATTTAGCGGCACTTGATAATGAGGCCATGGACGTTATGAACGCCTTTTTAGCGGTTAACCCTGTTTATACATTAAATATGGATGACCCTAAAATGATGTTATTAAGTAAATTGCCCCTAGATATGAAAGTAGTAAAAGGGGCCATTAAATTAGTTCCGCGTCTTTAATGAACAGCACACCGATTACGGTAGCTTTACCCCTAAACGGTGCTTAATTAGATCGAGCACAGTAAAACGTACGTACTAATTAGCCTGTTACCCAGGCTAATTAGGTTTTTATAATGGCAGCTTCTCGCAGCATACCCACCTCAAGACTCTCTCGATTTGCAAAGCTTGGCTCTTTAGCCGGTGGTGTAGCAACCAACATGCTTATAGATGGCACCAAAAGTGCGCTCTCTGGTAATGGTTGGGATAATAAATCTTTACTATTACAACCTAAAAACATAGCAAAGCTAGCTGAACAGCTTTCACACCTGCGTGGTGCGGCCATGAAGCTAGGACAATTACTATCTATGGATGCGGGCGAGCTATTAAGCCCAGAGCTCGCCCAACTACTCGCATTGCTTCGTGCTGATGCAAACCCAATGCCGCATAAGCAGTTAATTAAGGTACTTAAAAATGAATGGGGTGATGATTGGCTTGGACGTTATTCACATATTGAACTTAGCCCCTTTGCAGCGGCTTCTATTGGTCAAGTGCACTTAGCTTATCAAGAAAATGGCGAAAAGCTGGCGGTAAAAATTCAATACCCTTGTATAGCGCAAAGTGTGCACAGCGATGTAGATAATGTTATTGCACTTTTAAACATTACTCGTTTAATCCCTAAAGAGCTTGATATACAGCCACTAATAAATGAGGCTAAAGCGCAGCTACTTGCCGAGGCTGATTATGAACGCGAAGCACATTACCTTAAAAAAGTGGGCAAATTGCTAAGCCAGCATGTTGAGTTTAAAGTGCCTAAGGTATATGCCGCTCATAACACTAAACGCATTTTGGCAATGGAGTATGTACAAGCCACGCCTATAGAAGCGCTTAGCAATTTACCCCAAGATGAGCAAAATAACATTGCAGCGAACCTCATAGATTTATTTTTTAAAGAAATGTTTGAGTTTAAGCTAATTCAAACGGATCCTAACTTTGCTAATTTTCATTATCAGACTCAGAGTAAGCAAATTGTGTTATTTGATTTTGGGGCAACCCGAGAGATTTCGAGTGAGTTGAGCAAGGCTTACCTGTCACTATTTATTGCAGGCACCGAAAACAATAGGGCGGGCGTGTTAGCCGCCGCAACTCAGATAGGTTACTTTAAAGATGATATTGTAGATAGTTATAAAAATCATGTTATTGACTTATTTTTAATGGCGTGTGAGCCGCTAAGAACCACTGGCGAGTTTGATTTTAAAAACAGCCCTTTAGCAACGAATATTAAAAATGCGGGGCTTGAGTTGAGTGCACAGTCGCAGCAATGGCATACACCGCCGGTTGATGCGTTGTTTATTCACCGTAAGTTAGCTGGGCTTTATTTAATTGCGGCAAAGTTAAACGCAAAAATAGATATTAATACTTTATTTAAGCCTTATATTACAGGCCGCTTTATTTAACTGTTTAGCGCGTCACTTTGTGGCATAATAATCGTGATATTTCGCGAGGATGATGCAATGATAAAACAGTTTTTAAATGACCCCAAACTTTTACTTAATGCGGTAGGAGAGGGTATTTACGGCTTTGATTTATCGGGCAATGCGGTGTTTGTAAACCCAGCAGCTGAACGCATGACCGGCTGGAAAGCCGATGAGTTATTAGGTAAAAAAATACATCAATATCACCATCACAGTCACGCCGATGGCTCTCCTTATCCAGCCGATGAATGCCAAATATATTGCACCATGTTTGATGGCAAACGCCGCGAGGTTAAAAACGAAGTATTTTGGCGAAAAGACGGCACCTCGTTTGCAGTAGAATACACATCTACCCCAGTTTACAGGCAGGGTGAGTTAATAGGTGCGGTCGCGGTATTTCGCGATATATCAGCGCAGAAAAAAACACAAAATGATCTAAAGCAAGCACTTGAGCAAGTTAAGCACTTAAGTGAGCAGCTACAAGATGAAAACAACTACTTAATTGAAGAGCTTAACCAAGACTGGCAAGGCTCAGGTTTAGTGGGCCAAAGCCATGTTTTTCAAGCTATGCTGGCGCAGATCAAACTTGTTAGTGAAACCGACAGCACCGTACTTATACTCGGTGAAAACGGCACGGGAAAAGAGCTGGTGGCGCGTAACTTACACCGGTTAAGTAAGCGCAGTAATCAAACATTTATAAAAGTGAACTGCGCAGCGTTTACTCCCAGTTTGTTAGAGTCTGAATTATTTGGCCACGAGCGCGGTGCGTTTACCGGTGCAAACGAGCGACGTAAAGGCCGCTTTGAACTGGCCGACAAGGGCACGTTGTTTTTAGATGAAGTGGCTGAGTTGCCATTAGAGGCGCAAAGTAAATTGCTACGCGTATTACAAGAACAAGAGTTTGAGCGCGTAGGCGGTAGCACTACATTAAGGGTAAATATTAGAGTATTGGCAGCAACAAATCGTGACTTGTGGCAAATGGTGCAAAAAGGCAGTTTTAGAATTGATTTATATTATCGGCTTAATGTGTTTCCTATTAAAGTACCGGCACTAAGAGAGCGCAAAGAAGATATTCCTTATTTGTGTACTAATTTAATTACTCAGCTTAATAAGCGTTTAGGTAAGCAGTTAAAAGGTCTCAGTAAAAAAGCGATTAGCCAATTGCAATCCTATGACTGGCCAGGAAATATTCGTGAGCTCCAAAACGTACTCGAACGCGAAGCTATTTTATCAAAGCACGACATACTTAAGCTAAGCCAGCCCTTACAAGCGGGTACAAGCAATGTGGTTAATGCCTCTTTAACACTTGCTGAAGCACAAAAGCAGCATATTATTGCCGTGCTTGAACTATCTAATTGGCAAATATCCGGTGATAAAGGCGCAGCAAGTAAGTTAGGGCTACCAGAGAGCACGCTTCGTTCTAAAATGCGTAAACTAGGTATTGCTAAAAATTCGTGATATTTAACGAGTTTCGTTAAATATCACGAATATAATTTATAAGTACAAAAAAATATTCTTTTATATCAAGTGTTTACATTAAGTTTTAGCTTGGTCTGAAAGTTGCAAAAGTATACTTAATACCGTCACTATTAAGTAAGTACTATGAAGTTTGATATTAAAGAAGAAGACATGCTCATTAAGCCCTACAAAACAGAGGGCCCGATTTACATTCGCGAACAAAAAGGCTTTTTTCAGCGCATAAGGCGTAACTTAGGTTGGCTACTTATGCTCACATTTATAGCCATACCTTGGATACAATATAAAGGAGAGCAAGCGGTGCTATTAGATGTAGCAACGCAAAAATTTACAATTTTTAGCTTAACCTTACTGCCACAAGACTTTATGATTTTAGCGCTGCTATTTATGGTAGGCGCCTTTGCATTGTTTTTTGTCACGAATTGGCTTGGCCGCGTGTGGTGTGGATATACCTGCCCCCAAACAATCTGGATGTTAATGTTTAGTTGGGTAGAGCAACGTATAGAAGGTACGCGTAATCAGCGTATAAAGTTAGATAAATCGCCATGGAGTGCTTTAAAGTGGCGTAAAAAAATAACAAAACATGCTGCGTGGCTTGTTATATCACTGCTTACGGCCACCTCGTTTATGGCGTACTTTATTCCCGCTAAAAGCTTATACCTTGAAATGTTTACCTTGCAGTGGTCGGGTATAACGAGCTTTTGGGTGTTTTTATTTGCATTTTGTACTTATGGAAATGCTGGCTTTTTACGCGAAAAAATGTGTAACGTGGCATGCCCGTATTCTCGCTTTCAATCGGTGATGTTTGATAAAGATACATTGGTAGTAAGCTACGATGCAAAGCGCGGCGAAAACCGCGGCCCCCGTAAACGTAAAGCAGACCCTAAAGCACTTGATTTAGGCGACTGTGTAGACTGTAATTTATGTGTAGAGGTATGTCCTGCGGGCATAGATATTCGTAACGGCTTGCAGTATGAGTGTATAAATTGTGGGTTATGTATTGATGCCTGTGATGACACTATGGATAAATTTGGTTATCAAAAAGGGTTAATTAAATACGCCAGCGAAAAACAGCTCGAAGGTAAAAAAACCAATCCATTTAGGCTTAAATTAGTGGGGTATGGCGTATTAACAGGGGTGTTAATTATTTCTATGGTTGCATGGGGGTTGCAACGTACGCCAATAGAGGCATCGGTACTGCGCGACAGAAACGCCTTGTACCGTGTAAATTATGAAGGTTTAGTAGAAAACCCATATACACTCACTATTATCAATAAAACTCAGCAGCCAATGCATTACGCCATAGCCATAGAAGGGTTACCAAAGGCTATGCTTAGTGCGCCAAGCTCTATTTTGGTATTACCAGGACTCATGAAGAAAATCCCGGTTACAGTCACCGCCGATGGTTACGACATTGAAAAAAAAGTAACGCCAGTGAGCTTTATTATTTCAGCTAATGAAAATCCAGACATAGCCATTACTAAAACAAGTCAGTTTTATAAAAACTAGCAATGGCTTGGGCTAAAGTTAGCTCACGCCATTACTTAATTGCGATGAAATAAAACGTTTTGCAGCATCTAGGTTATCAAATAAACATTGGTTAAAATCTACATCGCGTTTAGCGTTTTGCATTATTCGCTGCAATTGGCTTATAGCAATAGGGGAGGTGAGAACAAATGCACTTATTAAGCAGTTAGTCTGTTGCATATGTGTACTTATGGCAACCATTTCTTCCTCTGCATCGGGTGTAGCCGCAAGCACACACGATGAGTCGCTTATGTAACCCCATTGTTTACCTTCAAATTCAGCGACTGTTTCAAAAAGAGCGGCTTTAAAGCTAGCTAACACCTCAAGGTCTAAATTTCCGCTAAACTGGGCAATCACGATATTGCCCTCAACGGATAGAGTAACCTCTGCATGTTTATTTTTGTATTTCATGGCAGGCTCCTAATTTAAATTAGTGCAAAATTAAAGTGACTTTAAATAATCTAACGCACCGGTAATAACAGCTACTTGCGCTTGAGTACACTGCTCATCTGAGGCGCTTGGGCTATCAGGGTATACTTCGGTTGTTGTTACATACGGGGCGTCAGTAAAGCCCATGCATAAGCCCAATTCGCGAGCTGCGTAGTTTATAACGCCAAATTGTTCCTGCGGTACACCAATTAATTGATTATTTTCGTCGCTAGGGGCGATGTGGGTTACCTTCTCAACACTATTTAAAATGGCCTTTTGAAACTCGGGGGCTGGTTTTTTGCTATCTGCCACTAAATAAAAGCCATCTGGTATGTTCCAGTTAGTGTTAAGTTTACCATCGCGGGCAGCTAAGGCCGGCCTAAACTCACTGTTGTCTGTGTCTGTGGTTTCGTGTAAGTCAATGTGCGCAACTAACTCAGTGTTAAGCGAGGTTACATATTTCATAATAGCAGCTGATTCTTGGGCTGGGCTGTTATCGTAAAAAGAGCGGTTAGGGTCAATGGCCTCAGGGTTCCAACGGTTTATGGTTTCAAAGCCCCAGGGGCTAATACACGGCGCAATAACAAAGTTAAAATTATTTATATATTTTTGAACGTCAGTATGAGCAAATGCCAGCGCCCCCATAACGCCACTTGTTTCGTAGCCGTGCACCCCGCCAGTAATTAAGATGGTTGGGCGATCACTTTGCCAATTTTTACTTTTATATGCATAAAGAGGAAACTTAAGTGGTGAATAGTCTAACTCGCCGTACTGCTCAACATGTAAAAACGCGTTAGGTTGCTTGATTTTACTCACAACGAGCTGGTTGTAATCACGCTTTTTTTGTTGAAGTTGTAACCATGCTGCTTTATCACTGCTATTCCAAGGTGTATTGGGGGTACCGATTGGGTATAAAGAGTCGCTCATTGTGTGCCTTTAATTTATCGCTTTACAAAGGCATTAGCTTATCGTTGCTAGAAAAAGCCTGCAACTAGAAATGCTCGGTTACGTCAGACGTATTTTCATATAAGGTGGCGTTTTCGCGTTTATGTTTTTCGAATAAATACTCACGCAGTGCTTCTTTACCACTTTTAATACTGACAATTTTAGCGGCATAGCCTAAGTTAGTTTTACGGACTAAATCTACAAGTAGAGTGACTTTTTTCTTATTGGGTAGTTTAAATGTAATATGTTGCGCGTGGGTAAGGCTGTAGCGATGGTCGCGGGGTTTTAGTAGCACGCCACTACTAGAGAGCGAAAGTACATAAAAGCGCTCACTTTGTAGGTTAAGATCAGAATAACGCCAGCTTCTATCTACACCTTCGGTATCAATAACCTCTGGCGCACTTAGTACGGGGTTTAAGTAACCATCATCGTTGAGCTTAAACTCAAGCGGAAACCACAATTGATAATGCCCAACTTCAGCTAACATAGTTAATTTAGCATGAGACAACAAACCTTTTAGTGTATCGGGTAAGGTGGTTCTTAAGCTAAGCTGTGAGTTATCGTTTGTATTGTCCTTGTTACTGCCTACAACAGACGAAATAAAACTTAACTCTTCCTTAGTTAAATCCATATTATTTCTCGTTTAATAAAAACTTCACATTAAACCAATAGTGCACTTTCTTCAATATTCAAACGTGAAATTTAAGCAAATTTAAACACCTGCTTAGGAGTAAATAAGGTGTGTTTATTTTTTAGGGGTTATTTACCATCGTATAAACATTAAATGTTCGCAGCATACAGGCACTTTATAATAAACGTTTATACTTGCTTGGCTAACCCCTCACTTTTAAAGCGCAACGCGCTTTGGTATTTAAACTATGGTAAAATTTATTTTTAATTTCAGTCTATTCAAGGTTTTATGGCGCAGTTTATTGCCACCCCAAGCGGGCTAGGGCGTTTTTTTACACGTATTAGCACCGTTACTATTAAGCAAAATTCACTCGTTATACATTTTAAAAATAATACTTCACGCGCGTATTTAATAAGCGACTTTACTAATTTTACCCACTTTAAAAAAGGCCTCTTCAGCGGGGAAATAACCCTCAACCATGGTACAAAAACGGTAATTAGCTTTTTAAATAAACAGCAGGCTCAAACACTTAGTGAGCAGTTAAACAGCGTGTTTTCCAATTACTTAGAAGAAAAAGTGAATACAGCAAAAACGCTTGTAAAACGCTATGCAACAAACGAGTACCTGCGCGACTCAAATGTGCCTGTACTAAAATCGGCGGTGTTTTCACTGGTACAGCAGTATGGGGCTTCACCTTCACTCTGGCAGCAGTATTTATCGATCACTGATATTAAGTTTTTAACTATTTTAAGTAGCTCACCAACAGCAGCGCATGCCACAGAGCAACTGCGCAAAACCTATGAGCAAAAAACACTAGCGGCAAGAGCCGATTTTTATAATGTGATTGAATCTAACCCACTTACCTAGGAGCAGCGCCTTGGCGTTATACGCAATAACGATAAAAATTTAGTGCTAGCGGCTGCAGGGACTGGCAAAACATCGGTAATAGTTGCAAAGGCTCTGGATTTAATAGTCCAAGAGGGTGTAAAGCCCGAGCACATATTAATACTTGCTTATAATAAAAATGCGGCAAACGAGTTAACTGAGCGCTTTAATTTAAGGGTGCAGCAAGCAAACTTAAATGTTACGCCGCCTACTATTTTAACGTTTCATGCGCTGGGGCTGAAGTTACTTAAAAGCGATAATAAAACGCTTAACTTATCGCCTTTTGCAAAGGATGCGTTGGCGCTTAATAAATGGTTTACCCAGTGGCTTAGCAACACCCTAAAAACAGACTCACGTTTTTGTAAAACCTTTGTTGAGACCCTGTACGAACCTAATGATAGCCTCAATACCGCAACTAAAACCGCTATAAAAGCACAAATCTATCACACACTATCGGGGTTAAAGGTAAGCAGTTATCAGCACTTATTAATTGCCAATTGGCTTTATATGTATGGAATTGAACACACTTACCAAAATGATGACACCGCCGATTTTTACTTGCCACAGCACAACATTTATTTGGTACATTTTGCGATAGATAGACAAGGTAATTCAGCTCAGAACATTACTAAATCGCACAATAGTGGGCATGTTAAATCAGTACGGGCGCACCATAAAAAACACGGCCAAATGTTGGTGCAAACATTTCACTATAACTGGCAAGAAAGCCAGCTTGAGCAGCGTTTAAAAACGCAACTACAAAAACATAACGTGAACATTAAACCCTTAGATAACCATGCAGTGTACGAGCGGTTATCTGCAACCGAGCTGTTAAAGCAAAATATAAATAAATACTTAAACTGCCTAAGCGCAATACGGGGAGAGCATTTATCCAGCTCGCAAATAGCAGTGCGAATTGCTAAAAGTGGCATTATAAATCATAAGCGTTATACAACATTGTTAGTGGCTATGCAGCGTGCATATGCTGAAAAACTAAAAGAGCAAGGCGCTATAGACTTTGACGACATGATTACAAGCGCAGAATTGGCGGTTAAATCGGGTAAGGTAAGTGTACCTTGGCGTCATATTTTAGTGGATGAATTTCAAGATATTTCATGCGCACGTATGGCGCTTTTAAATACGCTAATAAAAAGTGGTCCACAACCTTGCCTTACTGCGGTGGGGGATGATTGGCAGGCCATCTATCGATTTTCAGGTGGTAATTTGGCACTGACCACACGGTTTAATGATTTAATAGGCAGTCATTCACTCACGTTATTGCAAAAAACGTTTAGATATAACAACAGTATTAGTGAAGTGGCAGGGCGCTTTGTAATGCAAAACCCTGAACAATATAAAAAGCACATCACTACACATACGCAAGTAAGCACCCCTCAAGTTGTGTTACTTGACGATTTACACCAAGGTAAAAAGTCAGTAGCGCTAAAAGTGCAGCAAATCATAGCCACAATTAATAAAAATAATAGTACGGCCAGTATTGCCGTATTGAGCCGATATCGATTTATGCTTAATGAGGTAGAGCAACATTTAGTAGGTAACAATTTTGCTAATCCACTGCATTTTTGGACACTGCACGGCGCAAAAGGACTTGAGGCTGATTACTGTATTATTATAGGTTTCGAGCAGGGTAAGTTAGGCTTTCCTAGCAATAACCCTGGCAATTTACTCGTTGAGGCATTATTACCCACGCAAGATACTTTTAAGCATTCTGAGGAGCGACGTTTATTGTACGTAGGGATCACACGTGCTAAGCATAAAAGCTATTTAATTGCGCCGCCATCTGGGTATTCTGAATTTATTAGTGAGCTAATAAACGATAATTACCCAATTGATATAGCCTCTAACTTGTTTGCAAAACAGACTAACAGCAGAATAAGTAAGGATAATGGTTAAATGTAAGGGGATTAGTCGCGTAAAGCATATTTTATAACGCAATTGTTTGATATTAAATTTTTTTAAATGTTTAATAAATTATCGTGATTCTACCTTTATGAACTATGCGCTTTTTTAATTCGTACTTTTTGCTTTCAGATCAACATACTCATGACAACGAAGTGGCACATTGGCGAATTAGTGCTCTGCGCATTATTTCAAGCCTCGTATTACTGTTGTGCTTTTTTGTCGCTTGTCATACGTTTAGCTCCGCATTAGCACTTAACCTTAGCTATATACTTGTACTTACCTTTGGCTTTTTAACGATTGCTGGTGGCTTACTTTTAGCAAGTAAGCGGTTTTATAAACAAAGTGCACACGCTTTATTGATTGCTATTGTTATAGCAAGCCTGTGTATGAACCTGTTTCTAACAGATTTAGAGTTAGCTAAAGTCGGCTCTATGTATATGTATTCTTGCCCAATTATTGCGCTTATGCTGCTTGGCTACAGAACAGCAATAGCCTATTCAATACTAAACATTGTGCCGTTTTATATGATTGTGAATAACGTTGATTTATCAAATGTCACAGGTATAGCCCAACAATTACCCAGCGCAGACTTATACATAACGGGATTAATTTTTTTATTTTTTAATATTTGCATCCCTTTAGCAGTAGCGCGCACCATAGTTGCTGCAAAGCGCTTAAATAAATCGATGAACGTAGCGAATACATTACTAAGAGATAAAAACGAGTTATATAAAACTTTTTTTACCGAGTCAGATAAAGCCAAAGTCATTGTAGATGAGCAGTTTAATATTACCGATACCAATAAATGTGCCGACGCCTTATTTGGCTTAAGCACAATGGCACGTAAAAAGGACATAAAAATAACTGCTTTATTGCCCTCATTGGCACTTTATTTAAATGATATAAGCCAAGTTGTTGAATTTAAAGAGCGCTTTTTAAGGGCTAGTTACTCTGTGGCAATCAATAAAAACTATCGCATATATGAATTTTACGATTGCACTGAAGAGCATGTGATAAAGCAAAATTTACTCACGGCTGAGCAAGAAAACAAACGTTTAAAGTACTCAAACCCCCATACCAAGTTACCTAACGAGCACTGGTTTGAGTTGCAATGCGAGCGACTAATTAGCAAGTACAGCCACGGTTTTTATATTGTGGTGACCCAAACCGCAAACAGTGAATACTTAAAATTAAAACTTTCTCAGCAAAGTGCTCAAGCGCTATTAATTAGTGCATACAAGCGCCTAAAAGCCATACCTGAGGGGCCATTTTTATGTGCTCATGTGGCTACTGGTAAACTCGCTTTTATAATAGGCGTGCAAGGCGAAGGTGAGGTTAAAAATAAGGTGCTACCAGCCATAAAGTACACCTTGGACAAAACATATGCATTGCAAAGTGGGCGAAGCCAGCAAGACTTTTTGTTTGGTTATGCGCGCTACCCAGATCAAGACCATTCAAGTGCCGAGGTACTAGCAAATGCAGAAAGTGCCCTTAAACACGCAAATAAGTGCGAACCGATAAGTGGTTACGACGAAAAACGCTCGCAGGCCTTTTTAGAAAAACACGAAATTTCTATGCTATTAGATGAAGCGCTAACGCAAAACGATTTGAGTGTACATTACCAGCCCAAAGTGACTGCCAGTGGTAAATGCATAGGTCTAGAGGCGCTTGCCCGTTGGGATAGCAAAATTCTTGGTACTGTATCGCCAGGAGTATTTATCCCCATTGCTGAAGAGCACAGAATGGTTAGCCGCCTAACAGATTTAGTTATTCAAAAAGTATGCTCGCAACTTGCTGATTGGAGTCTGCAAGGCTTACCGACTGTGCCAGTATCTATTAATATTTCGTTGCTCGACTTTAGCCAAACTGATTTTATAGCCAAGCTCGTAAAGTACTTAGCTGACTTTAATGTAAAGCCACACCAAATAGAATTAGAGCTGACCGAAACCTCTTTAGAGGCAAATCATGCGCACTCGCTAACGCTAATTAAAACATTGCAGTCGTGGGGCTTTACTGTATCGGTCGATGATTTTGGTGTTGGGTACTCTAACATTGCACGTCTTGCCGATTACCCTATCAATAAATTGAAACTCGACCGCTCTTTAATTAGCCAAGTTACCAGCTCTACTAGACAAAAAAGTTTAGTAAAAGCGGTGCATGTTATGTGTAAAGAGCTTGATATTGCGTGTGTGGCCGAAGGCGTAGAAACACAAAAACAGGTTGATGTAATGGCGCACATGGGTTGCACAGAGTTTCAGGGCTTTTATTTTGCAAAGCCAATGCCTGCAAAAGAGTTTGTAGCTCACGTTACTAAACATGGTTTAGTGTTTGCGCGCAAGGCCATACTTTAATTACCTAAATTGACTTCGTGATTAACAGTCAGTGTGTATGCAACATCACTTTAAAGTGTAACAATCACAGAGCACTCATATTTACTATTTAGCCTGCTATTACATGCTGTTAAACTTAACGCCTATTTAGGTTTCTTTGAGAGCGTTATGCGTACCTGTGCTTTTTTAATTAAGCGAATGAGCTTTATATTCATTTTTTTTACTTTATTTTCATTCAAAGGGGCTGCCCAGCAGCAAGATCAAACCCTAATTTTGGCCGGTAGCGCAGTTAATAGTTGCAGTGAAAAAACGGCGCTCGCTTGCAACGCGCAAAATAAAGCTGTGTTTCGGGTATCGAAGGCAAACATTAAACAAATAAGGCTAAATTGGCCTTCGAGTCATACCACTAAAAAAGCAGACGTATTAACGACCTTAGACGCCCTTATAAGCAAAGATGAAAAGTTACTCTCTAAAAGTGAGCTGCTTTGGCAATGGCGAGATATCAATAACGAGCAACTCAATAGCCTAACAAAGCAAGAGTTTAATTTTGTGTTTGATATGCTCGAACAACCCCATTCAAACTCTCGGCCTAAAGCTGAACCACAAAGCAACAGTATATTGCAATTTATAGCGGGTAGCTTAAAAGTGGCAAACCCAACACCCACCTTATTAATTATTAGTGCAGCACAGCGAGACCCATACGCACAAATAGAGGCGCTTAAAACGCTTTTACCAAAAGGTGTAACCAGCCAATGGTTGCCGCTTACACCTGCACTTGCTAAAGCAATTACTAACAATACCTGTAGTGATTTACCGGCGCTGCGTCATTCACAAATGAACCTGTATAATCGCAGCAATGTTTATCCTGAGCTTACAAAGGCTGAGTATACACTGTGTAATAATGGGGTTGAGGCGTTAGTTAATTTAATAAATACCAGCACCGGTGTTTTATTTAGCGACGGCACGGCTAAAAATGCTTTAAAAGCACTGTATGATGAAAATAATACTGCCTACCCTTGGACGAACGCGCTTAAAACTCGCCCTGTTATTGTAGGGCTAGGTGCAGGAAGCAAAATACAAAGTGAAAAAGTCTATCTTTCGCAGCATCAAAGCGAAACGGTATTAAAAGCAAAAAGTGCCCCGCAGCCTACTGTAATTAAGGGGTTAAACACGTTTACCTATGGGCCACTGAGCACTCGCTTTAGTGAGCAAAACCAAACGCTAAACCTAGTCAATACATTAAATAACGTTAAGCAAAACGCTGTTATTAAGCATGGTTTTGGCATTGATGAAAATACAGCCTTAGTCGTTATAAAATCCCAAAAAGGAGATTTAATGACGGTAATAGGGCAAAGTGGCGTGGCGCATTTAAGTACGCAGCAAAAAGTAAACAACTATAACTACTCGTACTGGCCTGCTCGCAGTGTAATAGATATTACTAATGCGGGGTTTAAGCTTAGCGAGCGCACCATTAGCCAAGCATTAGCACCTGTTAAAATACCGCCTTTACCGGTGCAGCGTTTTGCCAATATTTTAACCGATTCAAAACTACGCTCGCTCACACAAGCCATGTGCTTAAGTCAAGAGCAAAGTGCGGTAGGGCAACAAGATGACCTTTTAATAAATTTAACGGCCACAAAAAACACCCACTATTACCGCGTTAATACCCAGCCGTATGGCTGCGCGCTAAGTAATTTATTATTAAATGTAGAGCGCTTTTAACCATAAGCGCTACACACATAAGCTTTATATAAAGGTTTAAGTTTAATGTAATGAGCTTTAAAATAGCGCCCACGTAATTTATTACCTATTCGCTTAGTTATATTCTACGAATAGGTATTAACCAAGCAGATTTTATAAAGAGCAATTTATGAATAACGAGCACGACATAATCGACAACCTAGCAGAACTAGAGAACTTTTTAGTTATGGTAGAAAACGGCGGCTTAGGTTTAAAAGGGGTGGCTGGTGTAGGTATGGCCACAAGTAACAAAGACGGCAGCCATTTTGTTGCGGTATTTGACGATAAGCAACAGTTATTACTGGCGCGAGGCGTTACAGCTGAAGTGTTCGAAAACGGCAAAGACATGGTGCGTAACGGCGTAGGGCGTACACACTAAAAAAAGTTAAAAGCGCCGTATGGCGCTTTTAACTGTTTATAACGAACTCTAAAATATTTAAAGCCTGCCAACTTGTTTTGAGCTAATACTGGTCACAATATTATTTTCAAATCGGATCAATACTATGTACATCACTCCAATCGAGCCTTTTAGCTTATAAGTAAACTCTTCTGTTTTAACTAAATTGTCACCTTTGCCAATATCAACAGCTTCATTAAGCACATCTTTATAAAGTGGTGCACCCACCAGAGCTACAATGTCGGATTTAGTTTTACCCACACTTAATAGATTTCCGTTTTTTAGTCGAAAACTAGCCTGGGCAAACGCAAAGCTTGAAATAAAAAGAGATAAAAGCAGAGCTAACATATTATGCTTTTTCATAAGTCATCCTTAAACACACAGTATTTAATGCGAGGTATAAAAGGTAATACAGAAAAATGACAGTGAAAAAGAGAAAAGAGGGGATTAAATGGTCGGTATGGCAGGATTTGAACCTGCGACCCCTGACACCCCATAAAAATTAACTGTGTTTATACGTGTACAATCATGACCAAATGTGACCTATCGTGAAGTATCCAAATAAAACCTAAGTTATTGCTGTTGCTAATAATTGAGCTGTAAATTATACATAGTGAAGTAACGTGATAAATCGTGAGTTAGAACTAGTTGGTGCGATAACTGTGCGATAAATTTTTTAACTATGTGTTGGATGTGCGAAAAATGGCCTCAATCAGAGTAAAATTAACGGAGTCAGTACTTAATAATATTCCTTTAGAAATTACTAAAATAAACGACACTGAAATCTCAGGTTTCTATCTAAATGTTGGTAAGCCGAATAAAGATGGCGAGCGTTCCCAAGTATTCTATCTGTACTATCGTTTAGGTGGCCGAGGTTCCAAAGAAAGAAGATTAGTCTTGGGTAAATCTTCTGTTTTAACAGTGAGTGAAGCAAGAAAGCTTGCTAAGCAATACATTGGCGATGTTTCGCGTGGAATAGATGTATTCCTTGAACAAAAGGAAAGAACCAAAGCGCAAAAACAAGAAGCCGAAGCGCCAACGGTACAAGAATTGGCCACAGAGTTCCTAGAACGCTATATCAAGGTTAATCGCAAAGACCCCCTAGAAGTTGAGCGTATGTTAAAAAAAGACGTGCTAAAAGCGATAGGGGGCGTTAAATTAAAAGACATTACCCGCCGAGACATTTTAAGCAAAGTATTAGACCCAATCACTGACCGGGGAGCTGGTACTCAAGCCAACAAAACCCTTTCAATTCTCAAACAGATGTTCGACTTCGCTGTAGAGCGTGACCTAATGCAGGGCAATCCGATAAGCACCGCAAAGAAAAAGAACGTTGGCGGTATTGAAAAGCCGCGGACACGCGCTCTTGAGTTTGAAGAATTGATACAGGTATTTGAGCGCTTGCCTAAGCTCGGTGTAAGTACTCAAGTAATTTATGCTCTTAAATTCATAGCACTTACTGGTTGTAGGCCGATAGAAGTGACTGGAGCGCAGTGGAATGAATTCGACTTTGAAAAAATGATTTGGACCATTCCTGATGAGAGAGTAAAACAAAACAAAGGCGGGGATCGAATCCACAAAGTGCCAATTACTCAAAATATGATCATTATGCTCGATGAACTAAGAGCTTCATTCAGTTATTTAGGCTCAAAGTATGTTTTCCCAAGTACCACTTGCATCAATAGTTCACCAGGCGAACAACCCATTGATAGGCATTCACTTTCAAGAGCAGTAAATCGGAAACAAAAAGAGTTGGGTGTTCCAAAGTTTGTACCACATGACTTACGGAGAACTATGGCTACACGCTTAGGTGACGATGATATCGGCGCTGATCCTATTGTGGTTGAGAAGATACTCAACCACCAATTACAAGGAATGCAAAAGGTTTATAATTTGCAGGAGTATATGGAAAAAAGAGTGCAAGCTTTATGTGCCTGGTCGGATAAGCTTGTTTTATGTAGGTTATAATATTTTAGTTCAAATTTGCTAATTATGTGGTACATTTAATTGTTGTGAGGAGAGACACATGCTTGAAGCTTTAATATATAAATTTTTGCGTCTTAGGCGCACAAACGCACCTGTGAGAAGAAATGCCTCTGTAGGTTCGTATAACAGTATCAAAGTCGAAGGGCGAGGTACTATTTATGCTGATGCTGGGGAAGTTAGTACAGATATGAAACGTCAGAACCTGTTTGAAAGAGCAGAGAGGATCGTGAACTCTAATTAATGTTTTTGCTGCTAATCCTACCAATACTTGTAAGTGGGTTCATTTACATTCACAGTGACATAGAAAGTTATTACAAACTTCATCGTCAGGAAGGTCAGTATCTTTACTTGAATACTATAAAAGCAGGCTTATTCCTAACGCTTAGCTCTTTTTTTCTATGCATAGCACTTAACTTATTACCTCCACTTAAGCTTAATGGTTACAGTTTTGATGTTATCAAGTTTCTAGCAAACGAATTTAGTATTTTCATCGATAAAAAGCTTGTAGCTATTCAATTTAGTTGGATTCTATCTGTGTCGATTACTTCAATAATTACAGCCTATGTTTACCCCATTGTTAAGTTTAAAATTAAGGTATCCAAGATATATATAGAATTACTCAAAGATGATATGGGTTCTATTCTCACTAAACAGTCTAGGTTTAAAAATAAGTTTCAGAGTAGAATAAACCATCAGGGTTTATTTTTTGTACTAAAAAATTATTATCTTTATAGAGCAACTGACAAGTATCTTAAACGTCTTGTACAGAGGTTGTATGTAAAAGCTAGAGTACGCTACCAGACTAAAATTCTTGGAAAAATTTTAAAAGATAGCCCACTTGATAGGCTTTTGTTTGATGCATTTAATGAAAAAAAATTGTTAATGTTCACTTTGAAAAATAGGCAAGTGTATATTGGAAGAGTAAGTTCAACAGGAGAGCCAACTGAGAATAAAGGTGTGGACCAAGAGGTATGCCTTATACCTATCATGAGTGGTTATCGTGATGATAAAAGTTTATCTGTAGATTTGATAACTCACTACAATAAAATAGAAAAAAATATTTATCTTACTTTGAGGCAAGAAGAAATAATTTCAGCTACTGAATTTGACTTGGATGCCTATGAAAACTTTAAACATCATAAAAGCAAGAAAAAGGGACTTTCATTTAACTTAGAATGGTAGAACTCTTATACAAAGATAAACGCAAATTTCTACTAAGTTGCATTACCTCAGATATACTTCAGTTATCTCAGCTCTAAAATGTCCCATTTCCTGTGAAACGGTCTCCAAGGCCGTTTCGTACTTAAACCCTAAACACTTCAGTTCAACCATTCTTTCCTGCGCATAGCTATGCCTTAGGCCATGTGCACCAGTAGAAAAAAGTAATGCGCGGTTAGATGCTTTTGAAAAAGAGTCAGACCATTTTTTTCCGCCAGCAATATTATAACGCTGAGAATAGTTAATTTCCCTGTCTACAACTGTGATTGGTTTAGCTAAACGTTGTTGTTCGAGCTGAGAGGCAAGGGGATTGGGAATAAGCACATGACGAATCAATCCACCTTTGCCAACTACTGTGTAAAGTTCGCCATTTCTGCCTTGCCATTTTGAGTCTAGGGCAGGGCGTTTATCTGGAGCTCGTTCATTAGCTTTGGCAAGTGTTAGCAGCTCATGAGCTCGAAGGCCGGCCGCATAAGCGATTTGTGTTGCGAGTTGATTCCTTTCTGTTTGCCTATGTGAAATAGCTATAGCTTGTTCAGTAGTGTAAGCACGAGAGCGTTTTATCTCGTTTAAACATGACTTTACTCGGTAGAGTGTTTCTTTCAGTTGTAATTTACCGTTTAATTGCATCATAGCTTGTATCGCTTGGCGTTCCATATCCAGGGCTTTTTGGCCAACGAGCTCAGCTCTGTAATCAAGGTACATACGTGCCTGCTGAACAGTCATAGCCTGAATGCCATTAATGCCGATATCTTTAGACCAGTTGGCAACCGTTTTTAGCGACTGCAGATAGTTTCTGGCAGTACCTAAAGACTTTATGCGTTGCGCTTTAGTTAGTCCTTTAATGACATTTTTTGCTTGAGTTTCAGCTTTCGCAAATTTAGGCATTTTTATCGACCCACCTTTTAACAGTCGTCCATTCTACATTGACACCTCTCATCGCAAGCCAGCGTTGCAGTTCAGCTTTGCTTGCACCCGCTTCATAGAGTTTGCAAAGGTGAGTGCGGTATTTATCAAGTTTGGATGATTTACGTCGTTTACGGGTTCGTAGTTTTGTTTGTGCTTTTAATAAAGCGACTTCAGTATTTGCATTAAAAGTCATGATGTTCTCCTAGGTTGTAAGATTAACTGGCAACTAGGTTACTCAGCGACACTAAAGCCTATTCGCCCCTGTTTTTCGCGCATGCGAAAGGCTCGGACCGATCTCGCCTTAATTTATTTCCTCTTTACGTGAAAACGGCAGCAGAGAGCGCCGGTATAACGCCTTAAATGTGGCGTGAGACATGACTATTAAATTGAAAAGAGTGAGGGACCTCACTACGTGTTGTCGGCAGCTGAACAGCGCCGTTTTTTGTATGCCCATTGGGCTATTTCACTATTAGGTTAGCGTTAAAATTGTCTATGTGCAATCTGCAAATAAAAATCTGCGTGTAAGCTACGAAAAACCAAGCCCCCCGCTATGAAGCGAGCGATTTATCGCTTCGACATAGCGGGGGGCGTAGCCCCTTTTAAAAGAGGAGGATATTGCTCATGATGCCTCAATAAAAAGGGGTTGGTTTTATGAATATAGGCTTATGGCATATACTCTGTGCGGCTAATTTTGAAAGCTTTGGAGGTTAATATGGGCGCATTGATCGCTAGTAATATAATGATCATAAGCTTGGTTATATTTTTCGCAGTCTTATTTTATAAAAACAGACAAGTCTTAGTTAAAGGGAAGAGGAAATAAATGAATCATCATAGCTCTATGCGTAGTGAACCAGAAACGGTTGCTAGCAAAATTAGGCATATTTCAAATAGCAGACTAAGAAAGCTTGCAAGAGAGTTAACAGAATCTCCTGTAGAGAAATACATTGCATTGGCGTTCTTAGAAAAATTGATATGGGAGCATAAAGATAAAAATATTAAGTTAGCTGCATTAGAGCATTGGGTTAAATTGATTGGAGAGAAATAGTAAGTCAATGCTTAAGTATGGGAATTCTATGAGGTAAAGCAACTCTTTAAATACAGCTCTTGATAGTTCACGTTTCATCACTTATATTCATACATGCGCACATTTGCTGCGTTCCTGCGAAGGGAGTCACTTCGGTGACTGAAAACAGGCGCCTTTATGGCTGCCTTCAATACGTAAAGAGGAAAGACATGGCTGCATATGCAGCGTCGTGCATACGTGCATGAACAATGCCCTTCGCTCCATTAAACGTATTGGAGGACTGTCATGTCATCATCTCAAACTATCTCAGTTAAAGACTTAGCTGAGCTACTACAATTATCACCTCGCACAATCCACAACCGAATTAGTGCTCAATTTAAAGCAATAGAAGCTGGCGAAAATCCAGAAAGCTATCAAATACAGCGTTTAGCGCACCTTCAATAAAGTTAGGCAAATCTCGTTTGTTCATTCGGGAAACGGTTGAGCAATGGCTAGCTCGTTTTGAAGGGGTGAAGATGTAAGGAAGGCGAAAGGGGCAGCTTGACCGGCGATACCCCAACCGCACTTTGCATCTTCAAATTATATGCTTGCCTTAAAAGAAAGGCCACCTTTGTCGTGGCCAGAGTACGCTATTGCCTCGCCAAAGGACTTTTACGATTTAATAGACTTTCATTCACCAAAATATGTAAGAGCACTTTTCAGTAAAAACCACGAATCAGGCTACAGGACTTTTTTACTGGGAAATCGTAGATCGAAAAGCGTCACAGATTTAAAAACATTCAAGCGAAAAACAAGTCGGTATGTTCAAGGTGTATTGAATTGTAAAAGTGAAGCAGTAAATATTTACTTTAGTCCAAATGAGTTTTATGAATGGCCTAGAGTATCAAATTTAGCCCTTTTAAGAGCTAATTGGATAGACATAGATATCAAAAAGGTTATCTATGGAAAAAAAGTCAGAGAGGTTGAGAAAGTCTTAATTGGTGAGGTCATGCAAATTTTCAAAAGAGAGAAAATACCGCCATTTACAGGTTACGTTTTCTCTGGTTCTGGAGGGTTACATTTATACTGGGTATACGAGCCAGTAGATGCTTCACTAACGAATAAGGAGCTGTGGAAGAGCATAGCCCAAATTTATATTGATAGTTTAAATGGTATAAGTTCCCAATGGGAAGTTGATTCTACAGCATCAAAAAGACTTAATGGAAACCTACGAATACCAGGCTCTGTGCATGGAACGACAGGTTTGCAAGCAAGGTTTTTAGCTGGTGGCCCTAAATACGAATTCGAAGAGTTAATAAATTATCTAAACTTGGGGTCATTAAGAGATAAATTAAAAATAAAAGAAGAATCGACAGTAGTTAGGTTGCCATCTAAACCTAAAAGTAATGAAGCCAAACGACAAATTCAGAGGCGTTACGGGCACAACATCAAGGATTGGTGGCTAAAGTGTATAAACACCATCCAAATTCATTTTCGAAAGTTACGTAAGGTGCCTAAAGGCAAACGTGACAAAACCGCTTTCATCCTATTTGTTGCCTTTCAGCATTTAAATAAAGAGACTGCATTTGAAAAGCTAATAAAATTAAATGATGAACTTATTGGCTTCTCACTCGAAGAGTTAGAAGGTTTGACAAAAACCGCCAAAATAACGACTTATAACTACAGAAAAGAAACTTTAGCTGAGTACTTAGAAGAGTTGCTTGGTTACTGTCCAGAGTATTTAAGTACCAAGCCAAAAGTTAAGCTATCAAGTGATGAAATAAGGCAAAGGCAGAGTAAAGCTGCTAAATGTACGGCTGCTAAAAAGCGAAATAACTCTCAGGAAGTTGTGGCGAAAGCTATTAAAGAGCTAATAATAGAAACAGACAAAAAGCCTACTCAGAAGCAAGTTGCGGAAAGGGCAGGGTTAGGGTTACGAACTGTAAAGAGGTACTGGTGTATATAGAGCTTGTAAGTGAAAAAAATAAGTTTATATAAAAGCATTGCAAACAATGCATTATAAAAATTGTCTAAGTCTGAGCTAGAACACTCAATATATAGGCTTCCCAGAATGTATGTTTGTATTTTAAGTTGGATTAACAAAATCAATTAGATATTGTTTAAACTCATTTACGCCTTCTGGGTTTAGTTCTTGGAGTAGTGCATAGATTGCTTTTTTTGACATTAACTGCTCTCCAGCATGTATTTTAGTAAGCTTCCAAAAGAGATTTTTAGCTCGTTTTGTGGGAGTGCCTCCTTCGATAGAGCTTACTCTTGGTATCCTTTCATCATTGCTTTCGTATAGCTCATAAATAACTTTCTCAATATTAGAAAAAGGCAAAAACATTATATTGCTCTTATTTTTAATATAACGTTGGTCTTTTTGATCTCCATCTAGAACTGAAATCACATTCTCAGGTTCAGAAAGGAATTTATCGGCTACATTTCTTCCCATAAGGTCAACTACTTGGCTACCGCCTGCAACATAGACAATTTGGAGCTTATAAAATATATGCTGAGCATCACTTGATATTAAAAACTTCATATAGTCTTCTAAGCACTCATCCTCAGTAAGTATATATCTGTCAAACCCAATAAATCCGTACATTATAGTTTTTACGAAGTTGTAGGAACGTGGGGTTAGAGATACTAAATTATTACTTTTATAGGAAGTCTTCTCCATGTAGTAAAGCTCACCTTTTTCAAGGGTTTTCATTAACGCAAGAGAATGAGTCGTAAAAACAATATTAATCTTATATTGTTTACAGTAGTTGCGGAGAAGGCTAACGAGATTAACTTGAGCACTTGCATCTAGGGATATATCAATCTCATCAATGACAATAAGCTTTGTTCTTTGCTGCATTTGTTTATATAAGTTTATTACGAAGTACTCACCTGAACTAAAATAGTCTTCGCGGATGTAAAACCGTTCTTTTTCATCCTTAAGGATAAAGTAGTAAGTATTTTTTTTTATTATTGCTTGTTTAAGATTCTCGAACCGTTCGTCGCAATAAACTTTTGTTAAAAAATCAATTAGTTCATTAGGTCTAGTATAAGTACCTAATGAAATGCTTGCTCTTAATTCTTCGTCAATATCTGCCAAACGGCTAAAGTGGTTGAACCTTTCACCATGAGGTATAGGAAGTTCGACACTTATCATTGAGCGAATTTCATCAGGAATATGTTGGTTGCTATCTATTATTTTCAAAAATCGGTTATATATAAAGTCTATCTGGTCAAACCCTTCGATCTGATAACTTATTGAACTTTCAGTATTAAAAATATATGGAGCAGCTGTTTCTTGAAAAGTATTGTTTATTGCTAAATTTTTTATTGCTCGAATAAGGGTGGTCTTTCCTGTACCATTCTTACCAGTAATACAAGATAATTTATTTTCAGACAGGTCAAAATTGGCTTGCAGCTTAGCTAGATGCTGAACATTGTTGATAGTTATTTTTAATTTCAAGCTAGGTCACCGACTTTCTAATAAACATTTCAATTACGGTATTCCCATATTTCCTTCGAAGTTTTGCTATATATTTTTTATCCATAGCATTGAAGGCAATCAGCTTACCAGACAACATACTTATTGCTTTTTCCCTAACTGTTTTATCATCTGAGCCTTGCTTTATTTTATTAGTGAAGCCTAGAAAAAAATCTTCAAATTTCTTCTCGTCCGTTAAAAAGAAGTAAAGTAATGATTCAACTTGCTTTTTATCCGCACTTGGAATAGTTACGATTCCATTAGGTAAGATGTTGAAGCCTAATATTTTGAAATTATGACCAATTTTATGAATTTTGGTTTTCGCTTCGTTAATACTGAGGGCATTGTTCACGTTCTTTTTGAGAAACGTTTCGATTATTGCTTCTATCGTTGTTGTAAAGTCGATTGAGCTTCCTGAGATTATTAAATCATCAGAATATCTAGTGTATTTTAGATTATTTGACAGGCAATATTTTTCTAACTCGTTATCAAAATCGAATAAGCAAATATTGCTCAATAACGGTGATGTTGAAAAGCCAGCTGGGATATGATCATCAATAACTACTAAATCAGCAATAACGTCAATAAATGTATTAATGTCTTTGATTGGTACTGAGGACAATTGCTTTTTTAAAGAGTTGACTACATTAGATTTGCGTATGTTATTGAAAAAATCAGTTAAATCGGTTTGGAAAATATAAGTATGGCCTGAATGTTTTTCTACAGCATCCCGTGTACTAACCCCTTTTCTGTACGAATAAACAACATTTTTATTACAGTCAGCAAACTCTAGGATTGTCTTATTTATAAAACGGTGAACCAGCCTTAACTTCGGTGAAGGGACATATACTAACCGTTTTTTGAGAGCTATGGTTCCATATTCAGACTGCACATCCAAACTTAAAAAGTCTTCAAATGACATTTTCCCGTGGAATGTCGAATTAAATATATCTTTTAAGTTACGGTTAATATTATTTTCGTTCAACGAATCATGTCCTCTTTTTCTTGGCTCTTACTACTAACCTAAACTATTAATCTTAAGTGGTTGCCAGATAGCAATAATATAGGGAATTGTATGAAAACTAAACCTTTAAACTTAAAGATAATTCTTAGGA
This sequence comes from Pseudoalteromonas sp. P1-13-1a, assembly GCF_001401875.1. Classification (NCBI taxonomy): domain Bacteria; kingdom Pseudomonadati; phylum Pseudomonadota; class Gammaproteobacteria; order Alteromonadales; family Pseudoalteromonadaceae; genus Pseudoalteromonas; species Pseudoalteromonas sp. P1-13-1a. The sequence goes on from NZ_LKDV01000028.1 coordinate 39,232, forward strand.
AAGTTTGTTATAGGACTAAAATGGAAAAGGGAAGTTTGTGATGTGTTATGTTCAAAAAACTTAGCTGTTACTATTCCGTGTGGACTGAAATATCAGTACCAACACGGATGTAACATGACTCATAGCCTGTAGTGACCTTGCATAATGACTGGAGATACTCCTAGTCGCATGGTATGAACTAATGATATGTTGCTTTGGGGGATATTGCAAGTGGGTTGAAGTACTTCAGTAGTGGAAGATAAGGTGCCATTAGCTGTCTTCCTATATATCCCCCCCAATCAACACCTAGTCTAACTTAAAAATGAGAAAATAAATTCAGTTAAGTATGGTGCGATAAATGTGCGATATAAATAAAAGAATGTAGAGTTAAGGTGCGATAAAGTAAATAGGAAAGTTAAGTAACTTATTGAATAGAGTGTAGAAAAATGGTCGGTATGGCAGGATTTGAACCTGCGACCCCTGACACCCCATGACAGTGCGCTACCAAGCTGCGCTACATACCGACGTTGTTTGCAATAGTACGTATATTTTCTTAAAAATCAATAAGTGATTGTTTGTTTGCGCGTTTATTGCGCAAATAAGCTAAAAAACTATATTTAAAAGCGCAACTTCATAGGCTTTGTCTTGGCAAAACAGCAAGCTGCCGCAAATCCAACCAGCAAAGAACAATATGTCCTAATCTTTATTTAGCCATTGATTGATCGAGTCGTACATTTCATCACGTATCAGCGGTTGAGCTTCTTTATTTGGATGTAATTGATCTCTTTGCATTAAGTTTGGCTTATCTGCCACATTAAGCATAAAAAAGTTAAGTAAATGAGCATTTGTTTTTTCACTTACTTGTGTAAAACTGTCTGTGAACATTTTACTGTAACGCGGCCCGTAATTAGGGGGAATGTAAATTTCCATTAGCGCGACCATGGCATTTTCAGCTTGGCTTTTTTCGATCAAATCCGTTAAGTTGGCCTGCATTTTTGTTACCGGAAAACCACGCAAACCATCATTAGCACCTAGCTCAATAAGCACATGGCTTGGTTGGTATTTCGCGAGTAAGGCATCTAGCCTGCGTAAAGCGCCGCCGGTTGTTTCGCCACTAATACTGGCATTAATTAGCTCTATATTACGCTGCTCTGCATCGTATTTATCTTGTAACAATTTAACCCAGCCTTGCTCTTGTTTAAGTCCATAGGCTGCACTTAAACTGTCTCCAAGTATTAAAATCGTGTTGTCGGCCGCCGCACTAAGTGGTTTGATAACTAAAAATAAAACGAATACAAAACGTAGGATTGAATGAGTCATATGTCAGCGCTTTCTCAATTAAATATTATTCAAGTAAATGGTTTGTCTAAAGTAGTTTCTACCTTCGAAGGTGAGTTGCCCATCCTCAGCGACATCAGCTTTAATGTCAAGCATGGTGAGTCAGTTGCTATTGTGGGCACATCGGGCTCAGGAAAATCCACGTTATTAAGTTTATTAGCGGGCCTAGATACAGCCAGCAGTGGTGAAATCATCCTTGATGGCGAGCCACTTCATACATTAGATGAAGAGCAACGCGCGGCATTGCGAGCTGAAAAAGTCGGCTTTGTATTTCAATCTTTTATGTTGGTACAAAGCTTAACGGCCCTTGAAAACGTCATGCTGCCAGCAGAGCTTGCTGGCGAAAGTGATGCGAAAGAGCAAGCCCTTGCTTTGTTAGAAAAAGTAGGGCTAAGCCACCGTATTGACCATTACCCATCGCAACTCTCGGGTGGTGAGCAACAACGTGTGGCTATTGCCCGGGCTTTTATTGGCACACCTAAAATTTTATTTGCCGACGAGCCTTCTGCAAATTTAGACAGTAAAAACGGCAAAATGGTGGAGTCGTTATTGTTTGATTTAAACCAGCAGCACGGCACAACGTTAATTTTAGTAACTCACGATGAAGCACTCGCGCAAAAGTGCCAGCATATTGTGCAAATTGAAGCGGGGCAGTTAGTTAAAAACTCAAAAGAGGACGTAGCGAATGTGGGCTAAGTTAGCACTTAAATTATTTGCCCGTGAATTTCGCCGGGGCGAGCTCACGGTTATTAGTGCCGCGATTGCGCTTGCAGTACTAACAGTGTTCACGCTGTCTATGGTGACAGAGCGAATAGCACAAAGCATAGCACAAAAAAGTAGTGCGTTTATTGCGGCTGATAGAGTGCTGGCCAGTGCTCACAAATTAGATACGGCGTTTATTAATAAAGCCAAACAAGAAAACTTACAAACTGCGCAAATGGTCTACTTTGATACCATGTTATTTGCCAACGACGAGATGCAGTTTACCTCGGTAAAAGCGGCATCAAACGAATACCCGTTAAAAGGCGAATTAAAAGTTAAATCATCGTTGCTTGGCGAAACGCAAGTAGCCCAGGGCGGACCAAAGCCTGGTAATGTGTGGCTAAGTGAATCGGTTTTTTACAGCTTAAATATTGATATTGGTAGCCAAGTAGAGCTAGGTGCTGCCGTATTCAATGTAGAAAAAGTGGTAGTTGAAGAGCCTGATGCCCCGTTTAATGTATTTTCGAGTAGTCGCAGAGTACTCATAAATATTGCTGATGTTGCAAAAACAGAAGTGATACAACCTGGCAGCCGAGTGAACTACCGCCAATTGTATGCAGGCGATGAGTCAGACATAACGCGGTTTTATGAATGGTTAAAGCCGCAAATGGCTGAAAATCAACGCTGGTACGGCGTAAAAGATAGGCAATCGCCTATATCAAATAGCTTAAACCGAGCAGAAAGTTTTTTATTACTAGCTGGCTTACTGGGCATTATTTTAGCCACAGTTGCCATTGCTGTGTCGGCAAAGCGTTATTGTGAGCGCCAATACGACCCCGTAGCTATGATGAAAACCCTTGGCGGAAGCCGCGCATTAATTCGTAAAATTTACTTTATGCATTTACTCATGGTTTGCACTATGGCGGTTATTATTGGCTTAGCCATAGGTTACGGTTTACAAGAAATTGCCACCGGGTATTTAGCAAAAAGCATGGATATGAGTTTACCTGCAGCGGGTTTTAAACCTTGGCTGGTGGCTATTAGCACAGGTGTTATATGTGCAGTTATGTTTTCTATTAAGCCACTGCTTGATTTATTTGATATTCCACCGCTTAGAGTATTGCGCCGTAATTTAGGCGACAGACTAGCCGTAAGCCGTGTGCACTTAGGTTTAAGTGCCCTTACGGTGTTTTTATTAATGTGGTTATTTAGTAACAACATTAAAATAACGCTTATTTTGTTTGTTTCTACACTGGCTTTGATTGCGGTGTTGTTTGTTATTTCAAAATTAATTTTTGGTGGTGGCCGTAAATTAGGCTTAAAACCAGGTAATAGCTGGTCGTTAGCTATTGCCTCTATTCAAAAGCGTGCCAACGTAAATGCAGTCCAGCTTATTAGCTTTTCGTTGGCGATAAAATTGCTGTTGTTTTTGATTGTACTTAAAAATGACATGATCTCAGATTGGCAATCACAACTGCCAGCCGATGCTCCTAATGCATTTTTAGTAAATATTACGCAAAACGAACTTGAGCCTGTAAACAATTACCTAGCAGAAAACGATATTTTAGTATCTGATTTTTACCCAACCATTCGTGGGCGCGTAAATGCGGTAAATGGCGAGCTTGTTGCGCGTAAAGTGTCGTTGCAAGATAACGAGAAAAAAGATGAAGAAGCGCGTTCAGGCATCGGTCGTGAGCTTAACTTAACGTGGCTTGAAAACGTGCCAGCCCAAAACGAAATTGTGCAAGGACAGTGGTTTGGCGAAGGCGCGGTGGGTGAAGCATCGGTTGAGGAATCAATGCTGGAGCGTTTAGATGTAGAAATAGGCGACACGTTAACATTTCTAATTGGTGCGCAATCATTTGACGCTAAAATAACTAGCGTACGTAAAGTAAACTGGGCTACGCTAAAACCTAACTTTTTTATTATTTTAAGCCCCGACGTGCTAAAAGATTTTCCGGCAACGTATATATCATCCGTGCGTATAGAGCCTGAGCAAAAGAAAGCGTTTAGCCAGTTACTACGCACGTATCCAACCATTACCGCTATTGATGTAGATAACTTTGTAAAGCAAATTCAATCAACCATTGAGCAGGTGTCGTTAGCGATTGGCTTTGTGCTTGCTATTGTGGTGTTGTGTGGTGCATTAGTGCTTATATCGCAGGTGCAAGCGAGCCTAGGTGAGCGAATGCAAGAAATAGTAATACTGCGAACTTTAGGCGCCAAAGGGCGATTAATAAAAAATGCGACCCTTTATGAGTTTTTGCTATTAGGTGGTTTAGCTGGGTTTGTAGCCGCATTATTTAGTGATGTAGCTTTGCTAATTGTTCAGCAGCAAATGTTTGACTTAGCTGGTAAGCTGCACCCGGCAATTTGGCTAATAGGGCCGGTATCGGGCGGGGTGTTTGTGGCGGCGCTTGGCTACTTAATGATTGCCCATAAGCTTAAACAAAATACCCAAGGCTTAGTACGTGCTTTAGCCTAAGCTATACTTTTTAATGCTAAACGCCCGCACTAAGTTGCGGGCGTTTTTGTTTTTACTCGCCACTGGTAATTTATACAGTGCTCTGGCATTATTACCGTTATTGAAAAATAACAATAATGAGTGTGCTGTTTGGCCATTATTTTAGGGATAGACCCAGGTTCACGTTTAACGGGTTATGGTGTAGTTGCTCACCAAGGTGCTAAATTTACCTATTTAGGCAGTGGGTGTATAAAATTAGCTGAGCACGAGTTTCCCATACGATTAAAAATGATCTACCAAGGGATCACACAAATAATAGAGCAGTTCTCGCCCGAAACCTTTGCCATAGAAAAAGTATTTATGGCGCACAACCCGGATGCCGCGCTAAAGCTAGGCCAAGCCCGAGGAGCCGCTATCGTGGGCGCCTCTATGGCCGACTTACCCGTATTTGAATACTCAGCACGGCAAATTAAACAAGCCGTGGTAGGAAATGGCGGCGCCGATAAGTCGCAAGTACAACACATGGTAAAAAATATTTTAAAATTACCTGGTACACCGCAAGCCGATGCGGCCGATGCGCTTGCCATTGCAATTTGCCATGCTCACTCAGAACAAAATTTAATTAAACTAGCGGGTAGTGCAAGTAAAACCGTTAGAGGACGTTTAAGGAAATAAATATGATTGGCCGTTTAAATGGCATTTTAGTTGAAAAGCAGCCGCCCGAAATTTTATTAGAAGTAAGCGGCGTAGGCTACGAAGTACAAATGCCCATGACCTGTTTTTACGACTTACCCAATGTTGGCGAAAACGCCATCGTGTACACGCATTTTGTAGTACGCGAAGACGCACAACTATTATTTGGCTTTAATAATAAAACCGAGCGCGCGCTGTTTAGAGAATTACTAAAGGCAAATGGCGTGGGGCCTAAACTAGGCTTAGCGATTTTGTCGGGCATGTCGGCGCAACAGTTTGTAAGTTGCGTAAACAACGAAGACGCCACAACCTTGGTTAAATTACCGGGTGTGGGTAAAAAAACCGCTGAGCGTTTAGTGCTTGAAATGAAAGACCGCTTAAAAGATTGGGGTAATGATTTATTTACGCCATTTAGCGATAATGCCGTAATAGAGCCCGCTTGCGATGCAACTATTGCCAATAATGCCGCAGACGATGCCGTATCGGCACTTGTTGCGTTAGGTTATAAATTGCCACAGGCGCAAAAAGCAGTAAAATCGGTAAGCAAACCCGATATGTCTACTGAGGTTCTTATTAAAGAATCTTTAAAATCAATGTTGTGAGTAACCCATGATTGAAGCTGATCGTTTAATTGACGCGAGCGAAAAAACCAACGAAGACACCATAGACCGCGCAATAAGGCCCAAGCTTTTAGCCGACTACAAAGGTCAGCCGCATGTTAAGCAGCAAATGGAAATATTTATAGAGGCTGCCCGTAGCCGTGGTGAAGCCCTTGATCATCTATTAATATTTGGCCCGCCAGGCTTAGGTAAAACCACGCTTGCTAATATTGTCGCCAACGAGCTTAATGTAAGTATTAAAACCACCTCAGGGCCAGTGCTCGAAAAAGCCGGCGACCTTGCTGCACTGCTTACCAACCTTGAAGAGGGCGATGTACTGTTTATTGATGAAATACACAGACTCAGCCCGCAAGTTGAAGAAATCCTTTACCCGGCGATGGAAGATTATCAACTCGACATTATGATTGGTGAAGGCCCAGCAGCACGCTCTATTAAATTAGACTTACCGCCGTTTACGCTTATTGGCGCAACCACACGTGCAGGTTCTCTTACCTCACCACTAAGAGACCGTTTTGGCATAGTGCAGCGCTTAGAGTTTTATTCTATTGCTGATTTATCATATATAGTGGGGCGCTCAGCGCATTATCTAGATTTACAAATGTGCGATGATGGAGCCACCGAAATTGCAAAGCGTTCGCGAGGCACACCGCGCATAGCTAACCGCCTATTACGCCGTGTACGCGATTACACGCAAGTAAAATCTGATGGCACTGTGAATGCCTCGGTTGCCGAGCAGGCATTAGATATGATTGACGTAGATAAAAGCGGGTTTGATTACATGGACCGTAAATACTTACTTGCCATTATCGAAAAATTTATGGGCGGACCTGTAGGGCTAGATAATTTAGCCGCCGCCATCGGCGAAGAAAAAGAAACCATTGAAGATGTAATTGAGCCGTTTTTAATTCAACAAGGCTTTATACAGCGCACACCGCGCGGGCGAATTGTGTCAGACAATGCGTACCATCACTTTGGTTTACTTCCTAAACAAGATTAACCTCATTTAGCCCGTTACAATCAATGTAGCGGGTTGCACCTACCCTTAATTGTAAAATTTTTTTAATAGTTAATCAGCTTTCATCCACTTTGTTGCAAATGTAACCAATAAATTAAATTCATTTTGTAATTCACTTAACGTTAAGACTGGCGTGGCTATGCTGCGTACCATTGAATTTATCACTGCACTTATTTGCTACTTTTTGAGAGCTTAAAAGTGTGGTTATTTAAATTAAGTACATTGTATTTTTATAAAGAGACTTACTGACATCTTAAAATAGGCTGATATAAGTTTTTTAGCGAAAACACGGCTTTTAGAAATGTGCTTTTATTGAGTATTCAGGTTAAGTAAGAAGCGCGAAAGTTTAGGCAAAAAAAAGCCCGCATATAATGCGGGCAAACAACAAGTTGAAGGAAGTAATCCAGGGAACTACGTTTTACTTAATTAGGTTTTATCCAAAAAGAGTAAAACAATGTAATACGATTAAAAATCCTATTACTAAGAACTTGGCTTAATGAAAAATCTTTCATTCAGTGCGTAAGCTCGGTATGGGAGAATAATACGGAATATGTGCTTTTTGTTCAAACTAGAAAATTTAAAACTTCAGATAAAAAAAACTAATCTGATGAATTTTTTAGTTGTTCGAAACTTGTGCGTTAATTATTCGTTAACTTTATAAGTTGCTGAAAATTAATAAATAACTGGTGTGAGTTGTATTGTTACACTATTAGTTAAATTAGTACATGCACAATGACATGAATAGCTTTTGCGTGCTTATGCACTTTTTATGAATAAACGCAGCATTTTATCAAGTTTTCTGCGTATATTTACGCACTTTTATTGTATTTAGTTGTACTTTACTTAGCGTGGCAGTCGCGTTTTAGAAACAAACAAGTGATTAACCGTATGTTTAACGTTTTTTGTTGCCAATTCATAGCAATACCGTTGTCAGTAAACTCTTGACTCGATACACTAGATGCAACTTATGGCCGTTACAATGGTCTTATTTACATAAAATAACCAAATTGACGTTTTTTGAAATTATTTAGGAGTTTAACGTGGGATCAGGGCTTAACTTTTTAGATCTAATTCTAGAAGCCAGTTTGCTTGTGCAGTTAGTTATGCTAGCGCTTGTAGCAATGTCTGTAATGTCATGGGCAATTATTTTTCAGCGCAAAAAAGCAATTAGCGATGCCTTGTCTGATGCAAAAAAATTCGAACAAAAATTTTGGTCAGGTATCGACTTAAGCAAATTATACAACGAAATTTCATCACGCAGTGGCCAATCTCATGGTATTGAAGCGTTATTTACATCAGGCTTTAAAGAATTTGCACGCCATAAAAAGAACACATTTCAAAGCGCAGGTATTGTTATGGAAGGTACGCACCGTTCAATGCGTGTGGCTCTGTCACGTGAAATTGAAAAACTAGAATCGAGCTTATCGTTTTTAGCGACAGTAGGTTCAATTAGCCCATATATCGGCTTATTCGGTACGGTGTGGGGTATTATGAATGCCTTTATTGCACTAGGTGAAGTTAAACAAGCAACTTTACAAATGGTAGCGCCAGGTATTGCTGAGGCACTTATTGCAACAGCAATGGGTTTATTTGCGGCTATTCCGGCTGTTATTGCGTATAACCGCTTTGCTAATAAAGTTGAAAAACTAGAATCACATTACATCAACTTTATGGAAGAATTTGCCAATATTTTACACCGTCAAGCAGCTACCCAAATAGAGGCTAAAGCGAATGTATCAGCGTAAGAAGCGCCGTCCGGTCGCAGAAATTAATGTAGTACCTTACATTGATGTAATGTTGGTATTACTAATTATATTTATGGCAACAGCACCGCTTATTACTCACGGTGTAAAAGTTGATTTACCAAAAATGGAAGAGTCGGATTTAGTTGACACTAAAGACACGCCACCCATTATTGCCTCAATTGACTCTGCAGGTAAGTACTATGTAAGCATAGGAACTGATCCAGAGGAGCCAATGGAAGCACTTGATGTGGCAGCGGTTATTAAGCTTCAGTTAATGAAAAACCCTGATGTACCAGTAATGATTAAAGGCTCTGGTAAGGTTTCGTACCAAGAAGTATTGTTATTAATGGACTTTTTAAAGAATGCTGGCGTACCATCTGTGGGTTTAATGACAGAATCCTTTGAGGGGAAACAGTAGTAACATGAATAGTTCTATAATCAAGTCAGTGCTTTTACATTTAGGTTTGGGGGGCTTTTTGTGGGCGACTGCGAATATACACCCTCCAGCACCTAAAGTAATGGAAGTGACGCTTAATTCGGCTATTCCTGAGCCTGATAATGCAGTGTCTGCGGTCACTGTAGATCAAAAGCAAGTTGAGCAAAAAATTGCCGAGTTGCAAAAAAAAGAAGACGCTAAAAAACGTGCTGAAGATAAGCGCATTCGCGACTTAGAGCGCAGAGCCGCCAATGCACGTAAACAACGTGAAGCCGAAGCCCGTAATATTAAAAAGCTAGAGCAACAGCGTAAAGCAAAAGAGAAAGAAAAAGCACAAGCTGAGGCGGAAGCTAAAAAAGCGCGTGAAATTGAACAAAAAGAACGTGCTAAGGCAAAACAAGCCGAAAAGCAAAAGCAAGAGGCTGAAAATGCAGCCAAAGCGGCTGCAGATAAACGTAAAGCAGAAGAAGAGGCACTGAAAAAAGCCGAAGCAGAGCGTAAAAAACGTGAAGCAGAAGCCAAAGCGCGTGCCAAAGAAGCCGAACGCAAACGTCAGCAAGCGCTGCAAGAGCAAATGTTACAAGAACAACTTGCTAAAGAGCAGGCTGCACGTAGTAAAATACGCCAACAGCAAGTAGTAAGCGAAGTTGATAAGTATAGAGCCTTAATTATGGCGCGTATTCAGCAAAACTTACTGATTGATGAAAAAATGAAAAACCAACAGTGCCGAGTAAATATTCGTCTTGGGTTTAATGGTTTAGTCACGCAGGTTAAATCGTTAGGGGGTGATAAGTTAGTGTGTGAAGCAGCACTTAGAGCTGTGCGCATGGCCGACACATTACCTGTATCTAAAGACAAAGACGTGTTCGAGCAACTTAAGAATATTAATTTAACAATCAAGCCAGAATTTTAAAGGAATGATATGTTCAGCAAAATTAAAATAGCCTTTGTAGTTATATTATTAGGGTTTCAGGGTGTGGCAAATGCGGCACTTGAAATTGTAATAACTGAAGGTGTAGACGGTGCACGTCCTATTGCCATAGTGCCTTTTAAATACAATGGTGTTGGCCCAATTCCGCAAAAATTGAGCGATGTTATTGCTGCCGATTTAATGCGCAGTGGTAAGTTTAAACCGGTAGATGTAGCACAAATGCCGCAACTTCCTAATAAAGATGGCGATATAGACTACGCAGCTTGGGTAAACCAAGGTGTAGAAGCGGTTGTCGTTGGCGAAGTTGATCAGCAAACTGATGGGCGTTACCTAGTACGCTACGAATTGGTAGATGTGATACGTGGGCAAATTACCGGCGGCCAAACGCAAATGATGAGCAACGGTAAACTTGTAAAAAGCCAAGACCACATTTTAGAAGCACGTGAAAGCGTAATTGGTGAAAGTGGCTTTCGCCGTTATTCACACCGCATAAGCGATGTAGTCTACGAAAAGCTAACCGGTGAAAAAGGCGCGTTTTTAACTAAAATTGCGTATGTAATTGTACGCGAAGATCAACCAAAACCTTACCAGTTAGTGGTTGCCGACTATGATGGCTTTAACGAGCAGGTGTTATTGCGCTCAAAAGAGCCGTTGATGTCGCCAGCATGGTCGCCTGATGGCACTAAGCTTGCGTATGTAACATTTGAAAACCGCCAAAGCCAAATTTATATTCAAGATCTCTACTCAGGTAAGCGTGAACTGATTACAAGCTACCGTGGTATTAACGGTGCACCGCAGTTTTCACCAGATGGCAAAAAAATGTTATTGGTGCTTTCTAAAGACAAAACAGGTGCAACCGAAGTGTATGTTTTAGATTTAGCAACCCGTAAAGAAACACGCCTTACACGCCACCGTAGTATAGATACTGAACCATCTTGGTACCCAAATGGCCAGGATATTGTGTTTACATCTGAAAGGGGTGGTAATGCCCAGATTTATAAGTTAAATTTAAGAACTGGTAGGTCACAACGATTGACCTTCGACGGCGATATGAACCTAGCGGGTTCTATAACGCCAGACAGTAAAGAATTAGTGATGGTTAACCGTACCAACGGGCAGTACCATCTTGCTAAGAAAGAGCTGGCTACAGGTGCGTTTCAAGTATTAACACGAACTCGCCTTGATGAATCTCCGAGCATAGCGCCAAACGGTTCGATGATCATTTATAGCACGCTTCATAATAATAAACAGGTACTCGCGCTGGTATCGATGGACGGTCGCTTTAAAGCACGTTTACCCGTGCTAGACGGACAAGTAAAGGCACCAGCTTGGTCGCCATATTTACAGTAATATTTGCTGGTTTACTCAAAATAGGAATCTACTCAATGCAACTTAACAAAGTACTTAAAGGCCTGCTAATCGCTGTGCCAGTAATGACATTAGCCGCTTGTAGCTCATCTTCAGATATTGATGAAGGCGCAGCTAACCAATCAAATCAAAGTGCAGTTGAGCAATCAACAAACACGGATACAGTTGAAGTAGCAACAATTTCACCTGAACAACAAGCAGAAGAGCAACTTCGTCAAAAATATGAAGCGCTTCGTCAAGAGCAAATCATTTACTTTGACTTCGACAAAGCAACTGTTGAGAACAAGTACGCAGAATTACTTCGCGCACATGCTGAGTTTTTAGTTCAAAACCCTTCAGTAAAAGTATTAATTGAAGGTCACGCTGATGAGCGCGGTACGCCTGAGTACAACATTGCACTAGGTGAGCATCGTGGCCAAGCTGTAGAAAAATACCTACAAAGCTTAGGTGTTTCTGCTAGCCAAATGTCAGTAGTTAGCTACGGTGAAGAGAAACCAATGGTTAAATCTCGCACTGAGTCAGCTTTCGCTAAAAACCGCCGTGCGGTACTAGTTTACTAAGATAAGAGATATTATGAAGCCGAAAATTATTTTGGCAGCCATGATATTGAGCGGGAGCACCCAAGTTTTGGCTGCTCCCGCTCCTGTTTCAGAAGCTGCAAGTTCACAGTCGAGCATAGAGAAGCGTTTAGCATCACTAGAAAACATGATGCAGTCGCGAAACTTATTACAAGTTGAATTACAGCAACAACTTAACCTGCTTCAAGATGAAGTAAGCCAAATTCGCGGTGTTACTGAAGAGCAAAGCTATAAGCTTGAAAAGGTACTTCAGCGCCAGCGAGAGCTTTATCAAGAAATAGAAAACCGCGTAAGCCAAGCGTATACACAACCTGCTGCTACGCCTGCAACCGATTACACGCAATCGAGCGGTGCACAAACCTATAGCAGTGACTTATCTGAAAACGAGGCGTATGAGCGTGCAGTAGCGCTAATAATGAAAGATAAACGCTACGACCAAGCTATTCCTGAGTTTCAAACATTTTTAACAACCTATCCTAATTCTGTGTATGCCTCTAATGCACATTATTGGCTTGGGCAGTTGCTAACCATTAAAGATGATGGTGTAAAAGCAAGTGAGCATTTTAAAGTGGTGGTAAATGAGTTTCCTAACTCAAACAAACGACCAGATGCCATGTTAAAATTAGGCACGCTTTTACAAGAGCAAGGCCTAAATCAAGAGGCACAAAAAATATTGGGTGATCTAATTAACCAATATCCGAGTACAACTGCTGCAAAACTTGCAACCGAGCGTTTAGCTAATTAGGGCGCATTTAAGCGGTGTATTTAAAGCTCAAACTACATAGAAATACTCGGCGAATCTTGTATTTGCATGTAGTTTGAGCACAAACGCTTTAATTTTGCTCACCTAGGCATAAAAACTGAAAAAAAGAGACATTTTCGGTTGCACTCATTTTATAAATAAGTATTATAAGCGCCCGCAGCAAACGAATGGTTACCCCACTCAAAATGCGGCAAAAAGAGCGGGTCATTAGCTCAGTTGGTAGAGCAGTGGACTTTTAATCCATTGGTCGATGGTTCAAGTCCATCATGACCCACCATTCTTTAT
>NZ_LKDV01000029.1:0-52077 GCF_001401875.1 Pseudoalteromonas sp. P1-13-1a
TGGAGGGGTTCCCGAGCGGCCAAAGGGATCAGACTGTAAATCTGACGGCTCAGCCTTCGCTGGTTCGAATCCAGCTCCCTCCACCACTTCTTATCTTAAGTATCTTTTTCTATCTCTTTTTCATCACTATTTAAATTTCATTTTTAGACTAATTATCAAATACCCACTGTAATGTTGCCCCATGGTTTTTAAGCCATGCTGATGCCAATTTATAATCGGGATAGAATTTAGCTACGCGCTTCCAAAAAGCGCTGCTGTGGTTTAAATGCGTTAAATGAGCCAATTCGTGCACAATAACATAATCAATTATATGATGCGGTGCCCCAACAAGGTTTAGGTTAAAGGTTAGTTCTCGTCGAGAATTACAACTCCCCCACTTACGTTTATAACTTCCAATCGTCAATTTAGTCGGTAATGCTTCTGACATCTGTTGGCAATAATAAGCTAAACGCATTTCAATGTAGTTTGTTAGCATTTCTTCAAGAGCAAGGCAAAGTAGCTGCTTACGTTTTTCGAGCTGTTTTTTTACTCGCTTAGAAGTGTAAATAATAAACTCGCTGTCGGACTGCTGAACATATGAGCGTGTCCCTTTAGCGAAAGTAATAGTATATGGTTTATCAAACACCGTAACTTTCTGACTTTTAAATGGGTATTGCTGAACATCAATAGCATTAAGTTGTTTATGTAATTGCGCAGCTACCCACTCTTTTTTACTGAGCAGCCATTGTTCTATATGTATTTTTGATACGTGCGTAGGTGCATAAACAGTAACTAATTGTTGGCTCACTTTTATTGCCACTGTTTTACGCCTTGTACTTCGCTTTAACTGATACTCAAACAAGGTGTATGCTCAAAATCTAAAAAAGCCTATTATAAAGCCTTATCTATTCAATGTAGTTATTTAACGATAAATAAATAGGTTCAGTATTTTTTACTAACTCAAAATAACGTTTTATTAATGAAGTGCACTGCGTATGTTAATATTTTTACAAGAAAAAGTAACCTCACAGATTTATAGTATAAATTATTAGATTAACAGTTTATTTATATAATAAATCTATTAAACTAGTTTAATAAAGATACTAATTTGAGTCGTTATGCTCTCTGCATTTTTTATAACCGATCAAGATCCGAGCCTTATTATCAATGGTGCATATAACCCTATACTGGTTAGTTTATCGGTCGTTACCGCTATTTTTGCAGCCTTTTTTACCGTATGGTTAGTTGATGTAGCTAAGCAAACACAGTTCGAAAGCTATAAACGCCTAGCCAATATAACCGGAGCCACTGTTTTATCGGCCGGCATATGGAGCATGCACTTTATAGGTATGTTGGCTTTTTCGCTATGCACAGATATAAGTTATGATCCGCTGATAACCCTTTTATCTTTTTTACCTGCATTTATTGCATGCCAATATGCCTTTTCGATTTTAGTAAAATCGCAAGGCTCTTTCAAACACCTTATTATTTGCTCTATTTTACTTGGCTCAGGTATTGGCACAATGCATTACAGTGGCATGGCTGCTATGGAGCTGGCACCGTTACTACGTTACGACCCTGCCATGTTTGCTTTATCGATTGTAGTCGCTGTTGGTTTATCGTTTATAGCACTTTTTACCCGTTATTATTTAACGCGTTTGCTACCTAATTTATCACAGATACAAGCGCGTGCTATTACCGCTATTATTTTAGGTTCAGCAGTGGCAGGCATGCACTACATGGGTATGGCCGCTACTCGATTTGTTGCAACCACACCGCTTTTACCTGATTATCAAGAGTCAACCACTGAGCTTGCTTTTGTGGCTATTGCCGTAGCTACCGCGACGGTTGCTATAACTTGTGTTATTGCAGTTATAAATGGCATGGTTAGATACCGCTTATTGCTTGAGGAGAAATCGGCGGATGAATCGCGCTTAAATGCTATTTTAGGCACTGCTATTGATGGCATTGTAACTATAGATCACACCGGCATTATATTGAGCTTTAACGAAGCTGCCAGCAAAATTTTTGGTTGGCGAGAAAGTGACGTTCAGGGGCAAAATGTAAAAATGCTGATGGCCGATGAAATCGCTCGCCACCACGATGGCTATTTGTCTAACGCCAAAAATGTAGATCTTGGTAAGGTAATTGGTATAAATAGAGATGTCTCTGCTAAGCACAAAGATGGCCACCTCTTCCCAATACGCTTAGGCATAGGAGAAGTTAACCAGCCCGACCAGATGCCATTATATGTTGGTTTTATTACAGATTTAACCGAACAACGCGCCTTGCAACAAAGCCTTATTGAAAAAGAGCAAAAGTACCGCTCTTTGATGGATAATATGCCTGGCGCTGCTTTTCGTTGTAAATACGATGAAAACTGGAGCATGTTATTTATCAGCCCGACCATAACGGAGCTCACTGGCTACACGCCAGAAGAGTTCACAGAAAGCTGCATTGAATTTAATGATCTCATTTTAAAAACAGATCAACCAACGGTTAACGAAGCCGTAGCACAAGCCATGACCTCAAGCTTAAAATACTCGGTAGAATACCGTATACGCCACCGCAACGGTAAAGTCGCCTGGGTACTCGATAAAGGCAGTATAACCCTTGATAAAGAGAATAACCCGCAGTGGATAGATGGGGTATTAGTAGATATCACAGAGCAAAAAGAATACGAAGACAAACTAGAACAAGCTAAATTGCAAGCTGAAGAAGCTGCGCACGCTAAGCAATCGTTTATGGCTAATATGAGCCACGAAATTCGCACACCAATGAATTCTATTATCGGTTTTAGCGACCTACTCATGGACACACCGCTAAACCAAGAACAGCAAAAACATTTGGTTACAGTCAATAATGCGGCGCGTTCATTATTGAGACTCCTTAATGAAGTGCTTGATACCGCAAAGCTCGAGCGCGGAAAGTTAACGATTGAACCAGTACACTTTAGTTTGAAACAGGTACTCGATAGCATTATTTCGACATTTTGGCTTGAAGCAAAAAAGAAAGACCTACGCTTAAAGTTAAACATTAAAGACTCTGTTGCCAGCACCTACTATGGCGACCCAGATAGATTAAGGCAAATTTTAACCAACCTAATCGGTAACGCTATTAAATTTACCGAGCAAGGATCGGTTGAGCTCACTGTAAGCACCACACAAACCGAGCAGCTCTTTTTTGAAGTGCAAGATACCGGTATAGGTATTGCTAAAGACCGTGTTAAAGCTATTTTTCAGCCGTTTGTTCAGGCCGATGGCACCACAACTCGTCGCTTTGGTGGTACAGGACTTGGCACAACCATTAGTAAACAATTAGTAGAGCTGATGGGCGGCACCATAAACCTAGTCAGTGAAGAAAACAAAGGTACCTGCTTTTATTTCTCTTTACCTCTTAAACAAGGCGATGCAGAGAAAATAGATCATTTCGATGGCCTACACACCCAGCTACCCTCACTAAGAGTGCTGGTGGTGGATGATATCGAGCAAAACACCGAGTTACTCTCTTTGTTACTTTCTAAAGATCAGCATTTAGTTACCAAGGCAAGCAACGGTTTAGACGCTGTGGAAATATTCGAAAAGCAAAGCTTTGATGTCATCCTGATGGATATTCATATGCCTGAGTGTGATGGCATAGAAGCCACCACGAAAATTCGAGCTATCGAAAAACAAAGACAGTTGAAATTCACCCCTATTATTGCCCTAACGGCCAGCGTCCTACAACAGGATAAACTTACAGCTAAACGAGCTGGCATGAACGGCTTTGCTAATAAGCCTATAGATATAAATCAACTTAACCAAGAAATTGCGCAGGTGCTTGGCTTAGGTATTGCAAAAGATATGGTGATTCGCCAATCAGACCCAGAGTCTAAACACATCGACTTTGAAAAAGGTGTGATGCTTTGGGGTAATAAATGCAAGCAGTTAACCGAAATTGCCAAATTTATAAATGACAGTAGTAAACGATTTGATATTTTATTTAATACTAAATTATCGCAGATTAAAAACGAGCATAGCCTGATACACACCCTTAAAGGAGTCGCAGGTAATTTAGGCCTTACAACATTAATGACTTTATTAGCCAATTTAGAACGCGAGCAAATACCTGAGCAATCTCAAGCGTTAGTTACACAAATAAAAAATGAATTAGAGACAATAACGCAATTAATTTCAGGCGATGAATGCACACAAATCACACCTACTGAAAGTGAAGATATTGAGCAAAAAAGCACGCTAAGCACAGCTGAATTAAAGTCACTGTGTGAAACGCTGCACCATGAAGCGCAAAGTGCTGAGCTCAACGATGATTTACTTGCACAGCTTGAAAATAACGCACCTGCACACTTACAAACTAAAATTAGTGAGGTTGTAAACGCATTTGATGAATTTGATTTTGATCAGTCGCAACACATACTAGACGATTTAATTAAAGAGTTTACCGAAGAATGAGAATATTGAATGGATTTTAGCAAAGACAAGCCACGTATTTTAATCGTTGATGATGAACCTGCTAACTTAAAAGTTATGCGAGAAGTATTAGGTAATCAATACCGCATGTCTTTTGCTAAATCAGGCGCTGCAGCACTTGCCCTACTTGAGAAAGAACAGCCTAAGCTCATATTACTCGATATCATGATGCCCGATATGAATGGGTTTGAGGTATGCCAAATACTTAAAAGCACACCCACGCTTTCCCATATCCCGATTATTTTTGTAACGGCTCTTGGCGATGAAAGTGATGAGTTTAAAGGGTTTGAACTTGGCGCTGTTGATTACATAACTAAACCTATTAGTCCTGCGATTGTACGCGCACGTGTTAAAACACATTTATCGCTTGTACAAGCTGAGCAATTAAAGCAAGCCCATGTTGATTTAGTACATCGCTTAGGCCGCGCTGCAGAGTACAAAGACACAGACACTGGTGAGCACATTGCTAGAATGAGCCAATACAGTAAATTATTAGCATTAGAGTTTGGTATGGATGAACACCAAGCCGAGCTACTTCGCCAGGCTGCCCCCATGCACGATGTAGGTAAAATAGGTATTCCGGATGCTATTTTATTAAAGCCTGGGCGATTAACCTCTGAAGAATTTGACCACATGAAACAGCACGCGGTTATTGGTGCACAAATTTTAGCAAATTCTTCATCTCCGCTATTACAACTTGCCCATAAACTAGCTATAGAACACCACGAAAAGTGGGATGGCAGTGGCTACCCTCATGGTTTAAAAGGCGAACAAATATCGGTTGAAGGGCGTATTGTAGCTATTGCTGATGTATTTGATGCCCTTACCTCAAAACGCCCGTATAAAGAGGCTTGGAGTGTAGAAGAAGCACTTGAGCATATGCAAGCACAAGCGGGTAAACACTTTGACCCCCACCTTATCAATTTATTTGTAAATAAGCTCGATGCTATAATCGCAATTAAAAATACATATCAAGAGCAAGACTAAGTATTGCGCTTGTGCGAGCCTTGTTTTACATCGCCATATACCGCTTTTATGTGCGGGTAGTCACGAGAGGTTATTTCGTGGCTATTCCCACTGTTATCTTTAAAATAAAGTGAAAACGTAACACCGTGATCGGCCAGTACTGTTTTTATATTTAAGCCATTTAAATAATCAACCCAGCAAATAAACTGTGCGCCGGTGGCAGCAAACGCAATCCCTTTACTCCGACCTTGTGCTTCAAACAACGCTAAACGCGTTGTTTTTGCGGTATCTTCAAGTGTGAGTGGCCCCTTGCCATTTTCATTCCAAAAGGCAAGCTCTTCAACTACGCTAAAGCCTAGTACCCGCTTATACCATTTTAGCGCTTCTTGGATGTTTTCAACATTTAGGTGGCAGTGATCTATGCCCGATAATAATGGAGCGCTCATACTATTGGCCAATTTCTGATTTTAACTGCTCTAAAAACGCATACATATACGCTGTGCGTCGCTCTGCCTCAGCTTTAGCTGAGGGCGTATTCATGCTCTTAGCAATATGAAGCAATTTAATAAAAAAATGATCAAGGGTATAGGTTTTATCATCTGCTTCGCGGTTAACACAAAACGGATCATCAGGGTTGTACAGTAAGCGACTGATAGAACCCCCTACTTTCATACAACGGCTGACACCTATTGCACCGAGTGCGTCCATCCTATCGGCATCTTGCACGATTTGAGCTTCTAAAGTTTTAACCGCTATATTGGCGCTAAAGCTATGGGCGGCAATAGCATGATGAATATCATCAAACAAACTCGCGTCATAGTTAATTGACTTTAAAAACGCAATGGCTTTATCTGCCGCCATGGTTGACGCTTTTGCTCTGTTAGGATGGTTTTTTGCCACTGCAACACAGTCATGCATCCATGCAGCGGGCAAAACAATATTCATATTGGCTTGCTCGGCGTGACACAATTGAATAGCAACACGTACTACGCGCTCTATATGTGTTATGTCGTGAGCTACATCAGCATGTATTAGCGAAGTAATAAATGTACGACATTGAGAGTCTAGTTGTTGTAACTCAGGGGTTAAAACAGAGTTGGCCACAGTTATGTTCCAAAAACAAATTAATATAAAAATTGTTCATACTTTACCGTGCTTTACACCTTCCTTGCAAAACATTCATTGTATGTTGCTCTTTGCTTGACTAAAATACAGCGCTTATTTATTACTACTGAGAAGCCTTATGTCATCTGCCGTTTACCTCCAAGCTGGTCGCGAAAAATCATTAAAAAGAAAACACCCATGGTTATTTTCTAAAGCCATCAAAAAAATTAAAGGTAAACCAGGCCTAGGTGATACGGTAACAATACACGACAGTGAAGGTAAATTTCTTGCCACCGCAGCTTATAGCCCTCATTCACAAATAAGAGCGCGTGTGTGGAGTTTTGATGAAAAAGAATTAATAGACCAAGAATTTTTTGAGCGCCGCTTACGCCGTGCTTTACACGCGCGCGAGCATGCAATCGCCGAAGGCGGTTTAACTGGATTTAGATTATGTGCTGCTGAGTCTGACTATTTACCTGGTGTTACTATCGATAAGTTTGATAACACCTTAGTATGTCAACTATTAAGTGCTGGTGCTGAGCGCCATAAAGGTGAAATTGTAGGCGCATTAATGGCTATTTTTCCTGGTGCAAATATCTATGAGCGCTCTGATGTAGACGTGCGCACCAAAGAAGGTTTAGAGCCCATCAAAGGCGTTTTGTGGGGAAACGAGCCTTCAGCACCTGTGCTTATTGAAGAAAATGGCCTAAAGCTTGAAGTGGATATTTTAGAAGGTCACAAAACAGGCTTTTACCTTGACCAGCGTGATAGCCGCGCAGCACTTGAGCGTTTTTCAAAAGATAAAACCGTATTAAATTGCTTTAGCTACACGGGTACATTTTCATTGTATGCCTTACGCGGTGGTTGTAAACACGTTACTAATGTTGATGTATCGCAACCAGCGTTAGATACCGCTAAGCGTAATGTAGAGCACAATAACTTAGATTTAAATAAAGTCGATTTTGTAAAACAAGATGTGTTTAAACTATTGCGCCAGTATAGAGATGAAGGCAAACAGTTTGACACTATTGTGATGGACCCACCAAAGTTTGCAGATAACAAAGCACAGTTAACTGGAGCGTGTCGTGGGTATAAAGATATAAACATGATTGCTATGCAAATTTTAAAGCCAGGCGGTACATTACTTACCTTTTCGTGCTCTGGATTAATGGAGCAAAATTTGTTTCAAAAAGTGGTAGCAGACGCTGCGCTAGATGCGGGTAAAGAGCTATTGATTATGGAACGTTTAAATCAAGCGGCCGATCACCCTATTGCGGGCAGTTACCCTGAAGGCTTTTACTTAAAGGGCTTAATTTGTAAGGTTTACTAAAAATTATTGTAATTACCTACAAGGACGTAGGTAATAAAAATCGAACGTAATTTAACTCCCGCAATAGCAAAAGCCACCAGCTAGGTGCTTATTTAATTTAGTTAAACTGGACTATTTCTAATCCTGCTGTAATAGTGCCATCGTCCTCTTTGCTAGCACGTATAACCTTGGCCGTTGCGTTTAAAGAGGCAATACTTGGGTGAGTTGACTCTATATTAACCTGTAGCAAAGTATCGAGTTCAAGTAAATCATCTAAATGAAGTGATAAACCAGTGGCACTTAAATCCACACATTCTGCGGTATAATTTAGCCCTGCAATAGGCTCTATTGTTGTTAATTGCGCAGGCGTATTAACCTGCATACGTCTAAAATTGCGCTTATCTTCAGTAAACATTCATCACCTTTAAACAACCGTGTTTATTTGCTCAAATAAAGTACCCATCGAAAACGGTTTTACCACATAGGCATCACACCCTGCATCAAACCCCGCCTGCTTTTCCGAAGGCGACTCTAATCCCGATACCATAACAACGGGTATATTTTTAGTCTCAGGCGTGTGCTTAAGCATCCGACATGTATCATACCCATCTAGGCCTGGCATACATACATCAAGCAAAATAATATCCGGCGGGTTAGCAATGGCAGACGCCAAACAGCTTTTGCCTGAGTCGGCATAACTAACTTCAAATTTTGAAGTCAGCGCAGATTTAAGCATTTCATAATTAAAATACTCGTCATCTACAACTAACAACCGCTTAATCTTATGTTCAACCGATGAGGACATAGGTATGTCGCTTCCTTCTCAACCAAAAATAAATCCTTCTATTAAGGTACTAAGCTTAATAGAAAATGCAAGTTTTATTCTATCTCTTTTATCGCATTCATAACGCGTTTTGCAGAAATAGGATATGGGGTACCTAAGGTTTGCGCAAACAGTGATACTCTAAGCTCCTGCTGCATCCAAAAAATAGCCTCTACCTCTTGCGGGATAGGTAAGCCTTTTGGAATTTTATTTACGAGCTTTTTGTACTCTTGCGCTACTTTTTCAAGCTCTAAAACACACAGTCTATCGCGGTTAGGATCAACAGGCAGTTTTTCTAAACGTTTCTGAATCGCTTTTAAATAACGAATTAGGTCAGGCATTTTATTTGCACCGTGAGCACTCACAAACCCTTTGAAGATAAGAGACTCAAGCTGCGATTTTATATCGCCATGGGCAGTTATCATAGTTAAATCGACGCGCCCTTTCATTTTTTTATGTAACGCGTGAGCAATGCTTAAAACTTGTTCAACCTGTGTGGCAATTTCTACCACAGCATCGCCTAGTTCGCCCCTAATATGCTCTTTAACTTTATCAAAAGCCTCTTCATCGCGTATATCACCATGCTTTAATAATAAGCTGTCTACACCGGCTGCAATACAATCGTCAATTAAATCTGCAATTTTACCAAACGGATTAAAGTACAAGCCCAGCTTAGCTTTATTGGGCAAGTTTTGCTGAAGGTACTTTATTGGTGAGGGTACATTTAATAATACTAAACGACGTAAACCTTGCTGATGTGCTTGCTGTGCTTTTTCTTCGCTATCAAAGAGCTCAATTGCCGCAGTGGATTTTTTATCTACCAGCGCTGGGTAAGCTTTTATTTCGTATTGGCCTTGCTTTTTAACGTATGAGGCAGGCAAAGCGCCAAAATCCCAGTGTGTTAAATCGGCTTTTTCAATGCCTTTATCGGCCACTTTTGACAGCGTATCGGTTACTTTGCCTTGCAGCTGTGCTTTTAGTTTTGCTAAATCGAGACCGCGTGCAAGCAATTTATCGTGCTCGTCACGTACCTCAAACTGTAAGCGTAAATGAGGCGCCAGTGCGTTTAAATCCCACGCTTCTATCTCTACTTTTACGCCTGTCATTCTTAGTAAGCGTGTAGTAAGTGCATCGAGTAAGCTGCCTTGCATAGGCTCAATGGCTGCCAGTACAGCATCAGCGTAATTAGGAGCAGGTACAAAGTTACGACGTAACGACTTAGGCAGCGATTTTATTAAACCACTTATTAGCTCATGCCTAAAGGCGGGTATGTGCCAATCAAACCCAGTTTCTTGCACTTGGTTTAAAAGTGCGACCGGTATTTGTACAGCCACCCCATCAACGGCTTGTCCAGGGTCAAAATGATAGCTCAGCGGTAAAATAATATTATCTTGCTGCCATGTATCTGGGTAATCAAACTCAGTTATATTACTTGCACCGTGTTGCATAAGCTGTTCACGGGTCATGTATAGGTAGCGTTTGTCTTTTTGTTTTTGCGTTTTATACCACTTTATAAAGGCTGCACGGTTGTTGATTTCTTTAGGTATTTTTTTATCGTAAAATTCAAATAACGTTTGCTCATCAACCAAAATATCGCGACGTCGCGATTTATGCTCAAGCACCTGAATATCTTCTATTAGCTCGCGGTTGTACGCTAAAAACTGCTCATTTAAGCCAAGCTCTTGCTCTACCAAGGCGGTGCGTACAAACAGCTCACGGCTAACTTTAGGGTCTATATTGCTATACACACAGCGGCGTTTATTAACCACTAATAGGCCGTATAAAGTTTGTTGCTCGAACGCGATAACAGCGCCTGGTTTTTTCTCCCAATGCGGCTCAGAATAACTTCGTTTTACTAAATGCTGTGCAAGGGGCTCTACCCAATTAATATCTATTTTGGCATTAATACGTGCGTATAGTTTACTGGTCTCTACCAGCTCTGCCGACATAATCCATTTGGGGCTCTTTTTAAATAATCCAGACCCCGGAAAGATATGAAATTGGCTATTACGAGCGCCTTTATATATTTGCTTTTCGTCTTTAAAGCCAATATGACTTAACATGCCGCTCAGTAGCGCTTTGTGAATTAGCTCAGAGTCAGCCACTTGGGTGGTGGCTTTAATTTTCATTTCGCTGCACACAGTGCTTATTTGATAAACAATGTCTTGCCACTCACGAATACGCATATAAGCTAAAAAGTCTTTTTGGCACAACTTTCTAAATTGGCTATTGGTCAGCTCACTTTGCTGCTCTTCTAGGTAATTCCAAAGGTTTAAAAAAGCAATAAAATCCGAGTAAGGGTCGTCAAAGCGGCTGTGTTTTTCGTTCGCAGCGGCACGTTTTTCTTGCGGGCGCTCTCTAGGGTCTTGAATCGACAGCGCAGCCACAATAATAATAACTTCTCGCAGTGCACCGAGCTTATTAGCCGTGAGCACCATTTTAGCTAGGCGCGGGTCGACCGGTAAGCGGCTAAGCTCACGACCTGATTGCGTTAAACTCGTTTGATGGCGTTTTTTACTCGGCTTAATCGCCTGTAGTTCTTCAAGTAGAGTTAAACCATCGTTAATATTGCGACTATCTGGCGCTTGTACAAACGGAAACTCGCTCATATCGCCAAGCCCTAATGCCAACATTTGCAAAATAACAGAGGCTAAATTGGTACGCAGTATTTCTGGGTCTGTAAATTCTGGGCGAGATATAAAGTCATCTTGCGAGTATAAACGTATACAAATACCCGCTTCAACACGGCCACAACGCCCCATACGTTGGTTGGCACTTGCCTGAGAAATTGGCTCAATAGGTAAACGCTGTACTTTAGTACGATAGCTGTAACGGCTAATACGCGCTGTACCTGGGTCTATTACATAACGAATACCTGGCACCGTTAATGAGGTTTCGGCCACGTTGGTTGATAAAATGATATGGCGGCGCGAATGCGGGGCAAATATACGGTTTTGCTCTGCGTTAGATAAGCGCGAGTAAAGTGGTAGTACGTCGGTATGCTTTAAATTACGTTTAGAGAGCGCCTCTGCGGTATCGCGTATTTCGCGCTCGCCATTTAAAAATATAAGGATATCCCCAGGCCCTTCAGCGCACAGTTCATCTACCGCATCAAAAATACCTTGCAATTGGTCGCCTTCGGCTTCCATAGCGTCTTTATTTATATCGCTTATTGGGTTATAGCGCACCTCAACGGGGAATGTACGTCCCGATACTTCAATAATGGGCGCATCATCAAAGTGCTTTGAAAAACGTTCAGGATCAATGGTCGCCGAGGTAATAATAACTTTTAAATCGGGGCGCTTTGGCAGTAAGTTTTTTAAATACCCTAAAATAAAATCGATATTTAAGCTGCGCTCATGGGCTTCATCAATAATGATGGTGTCGTACTGATTTAAAAAACGGTCTTGTTGTATTTCGGCGAGCAAAATACCGTCGGTCATTAGTTTTACATACGTATTATTAGAAACCTGATCGCTAAAACGTATTTTAAAACCAATTTGTTGGCCGAGCTCACATTTCATTTCCTCAGCAATGCGATTAGCTACACTGCGCGCGGCTAAACGCCTTGGCTGAGTATGCCCAATAAAGCCATCAACCCCACGGCCAAGCTCTAAACACATTTTTGGTATTTGCGTGGTTTTACCTGAGCCTGTTTCACCAGCAATAATCACCACTTGATTATTCGCAATGGCGTCTTTAATGACGTCCTTTTTTTGACTTACCGGTAATTGTTCAGGGTACGTTACAGCGGGCAGCTCAGCTAAACGTTTTTCACGTAGCTGCTGGCTGCGGGTAATATCAGCCGCTATTTTTTCAAGGACATTGGCCTGCTTAGTCTCGTCTTGTATTTTTTTTACGCCATGTAAGCGTTTTTTAAATATAAACTGATCTTTTTTTAAGCACGTTTTAAGCTCGCCAAACAACTGACCTAGGTTTACCACCCGCACACCTTATAAATTTAATAAATGAGGGCTAATAGTATCAAAATAAACGCGCAGCGTTAATCCTACAATCCCTATAAGGCTTATATATCGCTATTGGTTTTTAAAAATTCCTACAAAGGTTGCTTGCGTGTTCGATTTGCTCGCTCGGTACATACCCGAGGTATTAAATGGCATACTAATATGACCTTTAGCATTCACAATAATAACACCACCTGTACCACCTATAGGCGCAAGCACTTGGTTAATAACCTCATCCCCTGCCTGCTCAATGGTTTTATTTTGATATTTAACACGTGCACAAATATCACTGGCAACACTGTAGCGAATAAAATACTCACCGTGACCGGTGGCCGACACCGCACACGTCTCGTTTTCAGCAAAGGTACCCGCACCAATCACAGGGGCATCGCCAATACGGCCAAAGCGTTTTGCGGTCATGCCACCTGTAGATGTACCTGCCGCTAAATTACCATTTTTATCCAGAGCCACGGCCCCTACTGTGCCCATTTTATAACTTGTTGGCAGGGCTTTATGTGCAGCTTGGTAGTTTTTGCTGGTTGCTTGCTCTTTTTCTAATTTTTGCTTCGCTTTTAAAAGCGCTTCATAACGATGTTTAGTATCAAATATATTGTTTTCTATCAGTTCAACGCCCTGCTCTTTGGCAAATTCTTCAGCCCCTTGGCCACTAAGCATTACGTGTACTGAGTTATCCATTACTAAGCGAGCCAATTCAATTGGGCTTTCTATGTGTTTTACACCAGCAACTGCACCTGCTTGACGGTTTCGTCCATCCATTATTGAGGCATCTAGTTCATGGCTGCCATCATAAGTGTACACGGCACCGCGCCCGGCATTAAAATAAGGTGACTGTTCTAATACTTTAATGGCAGTGGTTATTGCATCTAAACTTTCGCCGCCTTTTTCAAGCACACTGTAACCAGCCTCTACTGCTTCGGCTAGTTTAGCTCGGTAGGCTTTTTCTTTCTCTGGGGTAAACTTGGCTTTTTCAATTGTGCCTGCGCCACCATGAATCGCAATGGCAAACGGGGCTTGTTCACTTAACGCTAGTGTACTGAATGTTAAGCAACTGCTGGCTAAAACCGATAATAAGACTGTTTTTTTCATCGTGGGCTCTTTTTACATATAGGTTAAAAACAATGTGAATGGTCACAACAAAAATTTCAACTAAAGCAAGATTAATGGCATAAAAAAAGCGCCATTAGGCGCTTTTTATTAAACGTGTATGTAATTACGCGCTTTGCTTTGCTTTTAAACGTGCTAAACGTGCTACTTGGTGAGTAGATGTTAAGAACGAATAAATAGGTGCTAAGTAACCGCGCTTACGAAGCTCTAAAAAGTCTTCATCGCTTAGTGAGTTTAGTTTTTTCTCATCGATAAGGTAAATACCGTTGATGTCTTTTTTCTCACCTTTAATGTCTACGGTTAGCGTTTGCGCTACTAGTAGCTCTTTATCAGCTAAGTATTTAGTGAATGCTTCTGTTACTTGAGAAAACTCAATGAAAGACACTAAAGACTCTTTACGGCGCTTTAAGTACTCTGTTTCTTCACCGTTTTCAAATAATGCGTTGCCTTCCTCTTCACCCACAAGCGAGCTTGCTTCATCAATAACAATACCGTACTGATCTTGCTCAGGGTGCTTTACTAGACCTAATGGGTAACGTGTAGATGCCATAGGTGCAAAAGCTGCTGTCCATTTACCATCTTCTACAAACAGGTTTTCACCTGGCTCTAGGCCAAACATTGCAACTGCTTGAAAAGTACCGTTTTCGTTGTTTTTAACAAAAGACATTGGGAATTCATTTGCTACGCGTGCAAACTCATGTGCAACGACTGGCACTAAATGTTGAGTTTTCATAAATTCAACGTTGATGCCGTTTTGAATTTTAGTGTTGGCATGCTTTTCGTTGTGTAAAGGCTGTACTTGTTGCTCCGCCATGTTACTGCTCCGTTTATTTTTAATATATATGTTTCATTGTTAATGCCTTTAGGCTAATGCTTTTGAACGAAAAAAGGAAGGGAAAGTTTTATGACAACCGTCATGAAAAAATAAAGTTTAACTAAATCTGTGCGTTGCTAAAAAACAGACAATAAAAACTTAGAAAATACGCTCAAAAACAGTACAAATAACGAGTAATTTTAATACAATCCCATAAAACCCATTAACATTGGTTAACAGTTTAACCGTATTTTTTGAATAGCTTTAGTACGTTATTTAAGCAAATAAAAAGGCAGCTTAATTAAGCTGCCTTTTTAAACTGTAAACAAGTGGCTAAATTAAGGCGCCCAATACACTTCAATATTTATGCTTGGATGGTTTAGCACAGCGCGAAGTGGCATGTCGTTTACATCGCCCCCCGCTTTAGCCTGCTTGTAAACCGCTAGCTTTTCTTCACCACTGATCAGGAGTTTAACCACTTTAGAGTTAGCTATTGCATTTAACGTAAGTGTCATACGCTCTGTGATGCTACCCGTTACTTCACTTTCAATTGCATTAATAGCGCACACAGTTTGCTGTGTTGTTAAACCGTGCTCAAGGCCCTGTGCATGCGGAAATAAAGACGCTGTATGGCCATCTGGGCCCATGCCTAAAATTGTTACATCGTACGGTGCTTTTAAAGCGCTATAAGCGGCTTCACATACTTGTGTGCCCTGCTCGGCCGTTGCTGCATCATTTTTCATGGTAATGAAATTTGCGGCCCTGCCATGATTTTGTAACAAGGTGCTTTTTATAAACGCTTCGTTACTTTTTTCGTGGCTTGGCTCAACCCAACGCTCATCAACCATGGCTACATCTATATTTTGCCAATCTAAATCAAGCGTTGATAAGTGCTTGTACGCCGGCGCCGGAGACGAACCGCCCGATACCATAAGCACGGCTCGGCCATCACTTTTTATGCCATCGCGTAAAGACTGCTCAAGCGTCTGAGATAGCTCAGCGGTTAACTCATCTTTTGAGTCAAAAAATTTTTCAACAAGTGTTGCCATACTTTACGCCTTATCGCCTGTGTTAAACCACACGTGATTGTTTTCAGCTAATAATTCATCAGCATCATCTGGCCCCCAGCTACCAGCACGGTAAAGTGCAGGTTTGCCTTTGGTTTGCCAGCGCTCAATAATTGGATCTATCCACTTCCACGCTTGACGAACTTCGTCACGGTGTATAAATAACGATGGGTTATTAGCGGCAGCATCAAGCATTAAGCGTTTGTACGCATCAGAATGGAAACCATTACTATATGCTTGAGAAAGCTCAATATTCATCGTTACCGGCTCTAATTGCATTTCCAAGTTATCAAGGCGCTTAGACATAAGCGTTAATTGAATTGTCTCTTCAGGTTGCAAGCGAATAACAAGGCGGTTTGGCTCAATATTACCCACGTTTTCTTCATAAATATTGTGCGATACTTTTTTGTATTCAACCACAATTTCTGCACAACGTTTAGCCATACGCTTACCAGTACGAAGATAAAAGGGTACCCCTGCCCAGCGCCAGTTATCAATGTGTGCACGAATAGCCACAAAGGTTTCTGTTTTGCTTGAACCTTCGTTAAGCTCTTCTAAGTAACCCGGTACAATTTTACCGTTTAAATCCCCTGGTACGTATTGACCGCGAACGATATTTTCATCTACGTCACCTTCAAGTAGCGGACGAAGAGCTTCTAATACTTTAAGTTTTTCAGTACGGATGCTATTTGCGTTTAGTTTATTAGGTGATTCCATGGCCACTAAGCACAATAGCTGTAAAAGGTGGTTTTGCACCATGTCACGCAATGCACCGGCTTTATCGTAAAAACCAGCACGGCTTTCAAGACCTACTGTTTCAGATAAACTAATTTGAATATTATCAATAGATTTAGCATCCCACATGTTTTCAAACAGTGAATTTGAAAAACGCAGCGCCATTAAGTTTTGTACTGTCTCTTTACCTAAGTAGTGGTCAATACGGAAAATTTGCTCTTCGTCAAAAAACTCTGCAATTTTACCATTGATAGCTTCTGCTGATTCGCCGCAGTAACCAATTGGCTTTTCAACAACCACACGTGAAGTGGGTGTGATTAAACCTTTCGTTGATAAAATTTCACAACATGTGCCGTAAACAGCAGGCGGAAGTGATAAATAAAATACGCGAGATTTATTGCTGTCGTGCTCATCTAAAATGCCTTTAAGTACATCCCAGTTGTCGTCAGCTTCAGTTACGTTGCTTACTACAGGCACTAAGTAAGTAGAAAATGCTTTCCAATCTTTAGCGTTATATTCGCCTTTACTTAAAAATTCTTTCAGTGCGTTGTGGGCTGTTTCTATGTAGTCAGCGCGCTTACTTTCTTCACGCACTGTAGGCAATATGCGCGAGCCTTCTGGTAAGTTGCCTTCTTGATATGCTCTGTACATTGCAGGTAGCAATTTGCGTAACGCAAGATCACCACCGCCCCCAAAAATTATAATATCAAAAGGATTAAGCATAGTTACTCTCTACGTTTGTAATACCTAAAAGCGACTTCCATAAGCCACTTGGTATGCAGGTTTAGTGCTTGAATGACAGTGGCTCTTAGTGTTAATAAAAGCCTATTGAATGTTTTACGCTAAGTTGTTGTGTTTATTATTTGACTCTTTGCACAATTAAATGAGTCTTAGGAGCCCTGTAAATCCTCTCACAAAAATACAGGCCCTAAGAACTCCAGCGCTACCCGTTCAAAGGTACTCGGTTTGCTTATTACATAAGCGAATATATTACTGCGTACGGTGCTGCTTGTAGTACGCAATTAAGCCATTTGTTGAACTATCGTGCGCATGTTTTACGCTGTCATCGGTTAGTTCGCTTTCAATTTTAGAGGCAAGCCCTTTACCAAGCTCTACACCCCATTGATCAAAAGAGCAAATTTCTAAAATTATGCCTTGGCAGAAAATTTTATGTTCGTACAGCGCAATTAAGCGTCCTACTGTTTTTGCATCAACTGTATCTAGCAGTATAGATGTAGTAGGACGATTACCCTGATGAATTTTATGATTTAGTAACTCATCAATTTGTGCTTGTGTTTTACCTTTAGCGGCTAAATCTTCTGTAACTTGCTGTGCATCTACACCGCTCATCATTGCTTCTGTTTGCGCTAAAAAGTTAGATAATAAAATATCGTGATGTTTATCTACGGCTACCTGCGGCTTAACTGAGGCAATAAAATCAGCTGGTACAATTACATTACCTTGGTGTAAACACTGATAAAACGCATGTTGGCCGTTAATACCGGTCATACCCCAAATAATAGGTACCGTTGTATAAGGTACCGTTTCGCCTGCAAAATTGACGTGTTTGCCGTTACTTTCCATCTCACCTTGTTGTAAATACGCAGGTAACATATGAAGCGCTTGGTCGTACGGTAAAATAGCTTGCGACGTAAAGCCTAAAAAGCTGGTATTCCAAACACTTAATAGTGCCATAATCAGCGGAATATTTTGCTCAAATGGCGCTGATTTAAAGTGCTCATCTACTTCAAATGCGCCTTCTAAAATAGCTTCAAACGCGTCATAACCTAGGTATAACGCAATAGGTAAGCCTATCGCACTCCAAAGTGAAAAGCGACCCCCTACCCAATCCCACATAGTGAATACGTTTTCATCGCTAATGCCAAAGGCTGCAGTTTTTTCTAAGTTTGTGCTAACAGCAACAAAATGCTTGGCAATGGCGCTGTCATCTTTTGCTGTTTGTAAAAACCAATCAACGGCCGTTTTGGCGTTGGTCATGGTTTCTGATGTGGTAAATGTTTTCGATGAAATAACAAACAATGTTGTTTCTGGGTCAATTGCTTTTAATACAGAGGCAATTTGAACACCGTCAGCATTAGATACGTAATGAACATTTAAAGTGTCATCAGCAAGTGCTTTTAGCGCTTCGGTAGCCATTTGTGGACCTAAGTTTGAACCACCTACACCAATGCTTACCACATCTTTTACTGTTTTACCTGTGTAACCAAGCCACTGACCACTGCGTACTTTTTCTACAAAGGTTTTAATTTTTGCTAATTCATTATCAACCGCTTTGGTCACATCTTCGCCGTCAACAACTAAAGGTGTATGGGCGCGATTACGTAAAGCAGTATGAAGAACAGAACGCTCTTCTGTAATATTAATTTTTTCACCGCTGAACATTTTGTCGCGCCAAGAGGCGATATCGCACTCTTTAGCAAGCTCGATCAGTTGTGCAAAAATAGTTTTATCGATACGTTGCTTTGAATAATCAAACAACACACCTGGAATTTGAGTAGAGAATGCATCAAATCGTGTATCATCTTGTGCAAATAACGTTTTTAGATGGGTGTGTTTCATCTGCGCGGCACTATTTTGTAGTGCTTGCCAACTTGCTAATTGCGAACGATTAGACATGTAAATATCCTCTAAAATATTTAAACTAATGATTTAAAAACAGTTTTAGGTAAAAAGACTTCGCTTATTGCGCGTAGTGCTAGTAAAAAAGCAAGCGCCTAGTATAACGAAAAAAGCAATAAAAATGCTGTTTTTATAATTTATGATGCAGATAATAACGCAATTTTTTACTTTTGACACCGGTATCATAAAAATTTTATGAATTAATTACCCACAAATTTTAACCATTTAATAGTTTAATCAACATTTATTAAATATTCATGAATTACGCATAAAATGCATCAGCTACACTCGCCTCGCTTTATAGGTGGTTAAAACACCCACAAAACTAGGCCAATAATTAGCTTACCAACGCCAAGCCACCCGCTACGTTATAAATATTCGCAAAGCCTAATTGCTGTAAATTTGCCGCTGCAATTTTAGAACGATTGCCACTTCTGCACAGTAATATATAGGTGTGCTGCGGGTTTAATTGATTTTGGACTATAGCGTTAGCCATACGACTCAGTGAAATATTAAGCGTATTAGCTAAAGGCGCAGCAAAAAGCTCCGCTACATTAATAACACCATGTTCATAAGGCTCACGGGTGTCAATTAAATACACATTTTTTTGCGTTAGCAACATTTTAGCATGCGCAAAGTCTAGCTGCTTAATGTCAGATTGAACCGCCGCTTGAACATAGCCACACAATTGGTTACTGGTTTGCACATGCACCTGATCGTGTTGCGCTTTTAGCTGTGCAAATTGCGTCGTACTTATTTCTTTATTTAATAATGGACTAAGTAAAGGCGTTTGTGCACGTACAGTTTGCCAGTTAATGGCAAAGCATTGCTGATAGTCATGCCCCGAACAAATAACCGTATCGTCACTTATTTGCTCGCCAAGGCTAATAAGTGAGTGTGCCATTTGCGTTGCACTGCCCCCTTCAAGCGAAGTATTGCCAAGCCCTGCAGGTAAAATTAAATCTCCGCAAAAACAATAATCGATATGATCTGTGGAGCGCTCTTTTAATAAATAACTCACGCTGTCTATACTGTGCCCTGGGGTTGGCACTGTAATTAATGTTTTTGTGCCCAGGTCAATGCTATTTTGCATCACATGCGTTGTGCCCAGTACTTCATTTAATAAAGCCACTGCGCTTGGACGGTCTTGGTGCTTATGCGTATCTAAAATTGCTTTTACATTGAGCTGTTGTGTGCTCACTATTTTTTCAAAGCGCGGTATAAGCTCTAATACGGGGTCAATAATAACGGCGCTATTGTCGTTACTTACATACAACCAGCTACACGCTCCTTTATGCCTAAATTGTGTTAATCCCAGCGCGCACACTTCTTGCTTTGGCGACGCACTGTCAGAAACAATTAAGCAGTTAGCCTCTAGCACGGCTTTTAAAGAGCTAATACGTGCACACGCTTGATCTATTTGTGCTTGAGTAGCGGCTGGGCCAAACGAAAGTCTAATCGCATTTTCGCTTTGCCAATCGGTTGCGCCCATTGCATCAAGCACAAAACTGCGTGTTGCGCCTGTGCTACACGCTGAACCACCACTGACTCTAATGCCAGCTGCGTCAAATAAATCAATCACCTCTTTAGAGGTAAGCGTATCGACAGCAAAATTAAGGGTGGTAGGGACAGACTGAGAAAAGTCATGATTAAAAGTAATACCCCCAAAGGTACTTTGCAGCGCATTAAGCAGTTGCGCTCTGTAGTTATTTAATACCTCCATCGATTTAAACGTGTCGTCGTTTTTATCTAGCAGCAAATCAAACAGTTTATTAAGCCCTGCTATGCCTGGTAGGTTTTCGGTACCAGAGCGCATGCCGCTTTCTTGCCCGCCCCCTGCAATAAATGGTGTGTAGGCACTGCCATTTTTAATGTATAAAAAACCGATACCTTTAGGTGCATACAGCTTATGGCCCGAAAATGGGGCATAGTCTATACTGGTACTACTAAGTTTAAGTGCTTGTTTACCTAAAGCTTGTACACAATCAACCATCCACGAAACCGATTTATTACGACTACGAATAGCATGCTCAATAGCGTTTAGGTCTTGATAAACTCCGGTTTCGTTATTAACCGCCATAGTGCAAATCATCAGCGCGTTATTAATGTGCTTACTAATAAACGCTAAATCTAAAATCCCTTTGCTATCCACAGGGATAGCTAATAATTGGGCGTTAATGCCTAAAACGCTATTCCAATGTTTTAACGTGTTAGGTACCGCTTTGTGCTCTGTGGCTCCGTACAATAATACGGGGTTTTGGATAGTATGATTTTTAGCATGAATGAGCGTTGAAACAATGGCTGTTTGTATGCCTTCTGTCGCGCCTGAAGTAAAAAGAATATCCCCCTTAGGCGCTCCAATAACATTTCGTGCATTTTGTCTTGTCTGTTCCAATAAATACTTAGCTTGTATTCCGCTTATATGGGGGCTTGAGGGGTTACCAAAACAAATTTGCATGGTGTGCGACACCACGTCGGCAATACAGGGTAAAACAGGTGTTGTAGCGTTTGCATCAAGATAAACCTGGGCTGCTTGTTCATCGTGCAATAAAAACTCAGACATTAAAAACGCACCTTTATTACTAAAAAATATATCTTATACCCAATAGTACATAAGTTTGTTCACATTGGGTAATAATCAATTAGTAACTTAGGTGCGTTTACTATGCTTTTTTAAACTAAAAATACGTTACTCTGGCAGCTCTTTTGTTATTTCTCCATGGGTGGATGACCATGCATTTATTAGCGCTTTTACGAGCGATGCGAGCGGAATGGCAAAAAACACGCCCCAAAACCCCCATAAACCGCCAAAAAATAGCACTGCAACAATAATAAACACGGGGTTCAAATCAACGGCCTCAGAAAACAACAAAGGCACTAATACATTGCCATCGAGCGCCTGAATGATCCCATAAATTACTAATACGGTCCAAAACTGTGTTTCGATACCAAATTGAAATAATGCCACCGCTGCAACAGGTATGGTAACCAACGCCGCCCCCACAAACGGAATTAACACCGAAAACCCAACCAGCACGCCAAGTAATGCTGCATAACGTAAATCAAGTACGGTAAAGGCAATAAACGAGGTGCCACCGACAATTAAAATCTCGAATACTTTGCCTCGAATATAATTCATTATTTGCTGATTCATTTCGTGCCACACTTGCAAAATTAACCGTCTCTGTCGCGGAATAAGCGTAGCGGCACTGCTGGTAAGCTCAAGCTTGTCTTTAAGCATAAAAAATACCAGTAAAGGGACAAGTACCAAATAAATAAGCCAAGCCACAACATCTTTTAACGAAGTGAGTGAAAACGAGACAATAACTTGGCCAAATTCGAGCGCCTTGGCCTCTACACTGGCTACAATAGCTTGAACCTGCTCGGCATTAATTAAACTGGGGTATTGCTGTGGTAGGGCCATTAAAAATGACTTACCTTGCTCTACCATGTGCGGGGTTTCTTGTACTAAATTACTGGTTTGCTTCCAAAGCACAGGGCCAATAACCAAAATAAGGGTAAGCATAACCCCGGTAAATATCAGCATAACAATGACCGTGGCGCCAAAGCGTTTTAACCCAAAGCGCTCTAAGTGTACAACCGGCCAATCAAGTAAATAAGCAATTACCAATGCCACTAATACAGGAACAATTAACGCGCCAAAAAAGTACAGCAATGCCACTGAGGCAATAAGTAAAAAAAGTAAGGTGACTGAATGAGGATCTGAGAACTTCCTTTCGTACCATGTTTTAACGTATTCAAACATGCAATGGCTCCACTCGTAATAGTCCTAGGTGTTGGTCAAATTTATATGTATATGCATTTTTGCTTAAAAAACGCGTAATATCATCAGCGCTCTCATTGTTATTAATACTAAACGTTATTGCCTGATTTGATGCCTGCGCATTTCGAAGCGCTAATTTAAATTGTACAAACTGTTGTGGGCATTTAAATTTTTTTAAGTCGCACTCTAACATAACTACTTTACTCGCCAAGTAAAATGAATAATAAGTCGTATACTGTCGGTCATTCTATTTATAAAATGTGAACAGCAGTAACTTTTTCTTAAAACCATTCCAGCAATGGTTTATCCTTATAACATAATTAGCAGTAAGGATAAGTTAATGCCTGGCACGCATAATAAAGCGCAACTACCGAGTAATCCAACTCTCAAAGAGATTAATTGGTATAAAAAGCAGATAAACTGGGGAGAGCTTCCGCCTTTTTATCACCTCGTTGCTTCTTCGGTCAGCGAAGCTGAGGGAATATTGGAGCACGGGTTTGATAACGCTGTAAAAAGCCTGCTCAATAGACGCAATTGGAACTTAGACTTACTTGAAGGCTATGAAGATAACTTTGGCGAAATACATACCAAACATAAGCCCCGTATTGCACTACACCAAGTATTTACTGACCGCGGGTTTGAGCTGTGGGCGCAACCCTATGCTAAAGATATTATTATTGATCAATACGTTAAAGATAACCGCTTTATGGAGTTTAAAGTATGGGATCCGCATTCAATGAAAAATCTGATCCGCATAAATCAGCTCCATAAGTTTATTGGCTTTTATTTTGAGCGCGGTGACAAGGCCGATAAAGCCATTATTTTACATGCACATAAGGTAGTACATAAAATTATTAAATTTTTGCAGCAGGAATTGAACGTTGTAAAGCTTGATGGAGTCACAATAAAAGAACTCTACCAATTGTGCGAAAAAGACAGCCGTGCAAGCAGCGACGAAATTGACATAGCAAAAATTGCCATTGGTGAACAAATAAACAAGGAATAAAATGCAGCTAAAATCAGCCTTTATCACTTTATGCAGTGCCGCGCTTACCTTTAGCCTACTGGTTAGTGAGCCGTTAAAGGCACAAACAAACTTTACGCTACCCGATTTAGGCACGTCTGCGCTACAAGTTTTGCCACTTGAAAAAGAACAAGCCATTGGCGAAGTGATGATGATGCAAATAAGAGGCTCATCACCGGTAGTAAACGACCCTGTTTTAGACGAATACTTAACCACACTTGGCCGAAAACTAGTCGCTAATGCAAACGACGTGCGTTTTCCTTTTTCGTTTTTTTGGGTCAATAACAACGAAATTAATGCCTTTGCTTTTTACGGCGGACATGTAGGTGTGCATACTGGGCTTATTGCGCAGTCAGACAACGAAAGCCAGTTTGCCTCTGTACTTGGGCACGAAATAGCGCACGTAACTCAGCGCCATTTAGCGCGTCGTATTCAGCAACAACAAGACAAC
Source organism: Pseudoalteromonas sp. P1-13-1a (assembly GCF_001401875.1). Lineage (NCBI taxonomy): Bacteria > Pseudomonadati > Pseudomonadota > Gammaproteobacteria > Alteromonadales > Pseudoalteromonadaceae > Pseudoalteromonas > Pseudoalteromonas sp. P1-13-1a. The sequence goes on from NZ_LKDV01000029.1 coordinate 24,256, forward strand.
AGTGCACTGACTATTGCAGGTATGATAGCCGGTATATTAGCAACAGTGGTGGCCCCTGATGCGGGCATTGCTATTATTTCGGCTAACCAAACCCAAGCTGCGTTTAGCCAACTCACACACAGCCGTGCCGCCGAGCAAGAAGCCGACAGAATTGGTATGCAAACCCTTAATAACGCTGGTTTTGATGCGCGTGCTTCGAGTGAGTTTTTAACTAAACTTGCAGCACAAATAAGGTATAAGTACAAGCCACCCGCTTTTTTACTGACCCACCCATTGCCAGAGAGCCGTGTGTCTGATGTACGCTTACGTGCAGAGCAATACCCTGTGCGTCACTTAAACCCAAGCCTTGAGTTTAATTTAGCAAAAAGCCGTGTACTCGCCCGTTATGCCAATAAGCCTGAAAACGCCGAGGCGCTATTTAGAAAGTTAATGCGTGAAAACACTTATAACAACACCGCGCTTAAATATGGCTTGGGTATAAGCCTGCTTGACCAAGACAAACTCGATGAAGCCGCAGAAATATTAGAGCCACTGCTTGCGCAAAACCCTAAAAATTTATTTTATATTGATACCCATACCGATTTACTCATAGCGCAAAAAAAAGCCGACGAAGCTGTAACGTTTTTGGCTGAACTAAACGACTATCGCCCTAACAACCAAGTTATTACTTTAAACTATGCAAATGCGGCATTAGAGGCTGAGCAGTTTGAATTAGCGGAAAACATTTTAAAAAGTTTTTTACTTGAAAAGCCCGACCATAACTTAGGCAAACAGCTTTTAGCCGACGCCTACAAAAAACAAGACAAGCTCGCTGCTTATCACGAAGCCAATGCAGATGTGCTTGCCCAATATGGTGCTTACATTAAAGCCGCAGACGAAATCCAAAAAGCGCTTAACTTCGTAGAACCCACAGAGCTGGTTAAACAGCAACGTTTAAAAGCCTTGCTTACTCAGTATCGCCGTTTACAAAAAGAGCTTGCAAGACTTTAAGTCTGCAAGCGCTTGCCCTAAAATAGTGGCAAATTACATTTTGGAATTAATTGTATGTCAGTGACTATTTATCATAACCCGCGTTGTTCAAAGTCGCGTGAAACCTTAGCATTACTTGAGCAAAATAATGTAACTCCCAGCGTAGTAGAGTATTTAAAAACACCGCTTAACCATGAACAAATTACAGAGCTTTTAGGACAACTAGGCTTTAGCTCAGCACGCCAGCTGATGCGCACAAAAGAAGATGCATACAAAGCGCTTAACTTAAAAGAAGAAAACAGCGAGTCTGCATTAATCGCTGCAATGGTAGAAAACCCAAAATTAATTGAACGCCCAATTGTTGTAAACAACAATAAAGCCGCGCTGGGTCGCCCACCTGAAAACGTATTAAGCGTATTATAATGAGCACCCAAATTGTGGTGCTATACCACTCAAGCCATGGGTCGGTTGAAGCCATGGCCCATGAAATAGCAGAGTCAATAGAGCAACAAGGTGCAACCGCTTTGCTGCGCACTTTTGTAGCTAAAAACCCGCACGATATTGTTATCACCAAAGATGATTTAATAAATTGTGACGGCCTTGCTTTTGGCACCCCTACCCGCTTTGGCATGATGGCATCGCAGGCAAAAACCTTTTGGGAAACCACCAGCGATCTGTGGCTAAAAGGTCAATTAATAGATAAGCCAGCCTGTGTATTTTCGTCCTCAAGCAGTATGCATGGCGGAAATGAAGCCACCTTACTTAACTTATCATTACCACTACTACACCACGGCATGATGTTATTAGGGGTACCTTACGAAGTACCTGAGTTACTAGCCACGCAAACCGGTGGTACTCCTTATGGAGCAAGCCATGTCGCTGGCAGCAGTAATACAAATACATTAAGTAAAGATGAAATTAAAATATGCCAAAGCGTTGGTAAACGCCTTACTCACATTGCGAGCAAACTTCAATGAATACTGCAAACACCCCAGCTAAAAAGCCAATTACTGTAAAGTTTCAGCGTACTGCTATTTTTGGCTATGTGGGTTTATTACTTTTATTACCTTTGTGGATGTACTTTGTCCCGCCACTAAACGGCAACGCAAGTTTTGTATCGTTGTTTGTGCCTATTATACCTTTACTATTACCCCTTAGAGGCTTTATTAAAGACAATACTTACACTTACGCTTGGGCCAACTTTGTTGTTATGCTGTACTTTATACACGGTTTAACCATGCTATGGGCTGCGCCTGATGAGCTAATATGGGTGTTATTAGAGCTTGTGTTTGCCTCAGCGATGTTTGTAGGCTGCACCTATTACGCAAGGCACCGTGGACAAGAACAAGGCTTAAAAATACGTAAGCTTAAAGAAGAGCTCGCAGAAGAAAAAGCCGCCAACGAATATACTAAATAATACTAATTTCGCAAAATAAATTATTTAAGCTGAAATAACAGCTTATACCTACAAAAAACGCGCTTAACATAACAATGTAAGCGCGTTTTTTTAAGCTTTTAGTTTGCTAAGCCTTATACCAATTCGCTCAGCGCAGCAAGTGCAACAATACTGGCTAATCCAAGCTGAGCTATTAAGCTCAATAACGAAAAAACACGCAGAACAAATAATCCCCACGGGTGCTTTATATGAGGATAAAGCGCACAGCGTTTTAAGCTTGCCGCAAAGAAAAAACACACCGATGCAATCAGTGTAAAAATTAAAGTCAACTCACTTTTAATAGCAATGCTTTCATCAAAAAAGAAATAGAGCTGAAGTGGGAATAAAATAGTCACAATGGCGTGTAAGGCATGCACCTTTTTAATGCGGTTAAACTGCCCTTCAGGCGAAAGCTCTTTTATACCAAAGTCGCGCTCAAGGCATTTAACTAAATTGGTTGCTTTAACACTTACCGCTAACCGATAACAACTTAGGCCCTCGTTATTTCGTGCTCTAAAGTCGTAACCTGCTTTTAGTAATAGCACCATAAGGGTTTCATTTTTGGCTAACACCGCATAGTGCAAGGCTGTATTGCCTAACGTATCTTGCGCTTTTAGATCCTGTTTTGCCAGCAGGGTTTCTATTACGTTTACATAGCCTTTTTCGGCCGCCCACATAAAGGCTGTTTTATTGTTTTCATCGGCCAAGGTACCGGTAGCGCCTTGCTCGATAAAACGCATAGCCATGGTTTGCTTAGCACCTTTTTGGCTTAAATGAGCTAGTAATGCTTTTTCAAGCAATACTATAGAATCAACCTCAGGCGACACTTGCGTTAACAGCGTAAAATAGTCTTTACCGTTTGCTACTTTTTGGCTGGCAAGTTCTGTAAGCTCATTTAAATCCGCGACCGATTCGGGTAAAAAAGCGCTTAAACGGTCTCTAAAATCGACCTCTTGCCACAGTGCCAGTGTGTCGTGTGCACTTAATTTACTGCCACTGTTTAGGGCATGTTCAATTAATGAAAAATAACGTTTACTAAATAATAAGCTAAACAAAGAAAGCGGCGTATCAAGAGCATTTTGCGCCGCCACACTGGCGTATTTTTCTAAGCGCTGGCACAGCATTAACGCCATGGATTCGTTGGTGTATTCGTTATCTAAATAATGATTTTTAACAGCAGCAATGTAAGCATGCGCATCTTCATCATATTCACTAATATGCTGAAAATAACACTCTTCAAAGGGTTCAAGCGGGGTTAACCATATCAAATAGTAAATGGGTGGTAGCACAGTGGTGCATACACCGTCATCTTCAATAGTAGAACGACATGCAGGCCAAGCTTCTAAAGCATCTAAAATAAAGGCACCGTTTTGTTCTACAAGTCCTTTAATAAGTAATGGGTATTCCTTTGGCCAAATCAGTACATTTTCCATTAAAACAGCACAACTCCAGTGTAGCTTGATGAGGGGTCAGTTATAGCAGTTTTTAGCTGACACCACGCTTAATCGACGTGGTGATATTCTATCACACCTTTTTTTTGCTGTGAGCTTAAAGTAGATGAATATTAAGAAAATATAAAAGCAGCCAATACACTCAAGTGCGGCTGCTTTTGTGGTTGGAGGGGGTCTTAATCAGCGAGGAACTATTTATTTTTTAGTTCAGTAATTACTTGCTCTAAACCGACATCAGAAATACGTTGAATGATCTCTTTTTGCTTAGCACTTAATAGCGAAATACCTTCGGCAACAATGTCGTATACTTTCCATTGCTGGTCCTTACCTTGGCGCAGCTTAAAATGCAGATCAATCACGGGCGCATTTGGCTCAATAATTTGCGTTTTAACCGTGGCGTACTCAGAGTCGCTTTTAGCGGTATCTTGTTCAAAGACTACTTGTTGTCCGGTGTACTTCATAAGCGCACCTGCGTAAGTACCTGTTAAATAATGCTCTACTGCATCAATAAAGCGTACAGCTTGCTCACGCTCAATGCCTTTTATGTGTTTTCCAAGCAATTTAAACGACACAAACTTAATATCTATGTTTGGCATTAAACGCGTCTCTACAATGCGCGCCATATCGGCTTTGCTTGCATCACCTTGTGCATTTACTTTTGCAATATCGCTAAAAAGCGTATCGGCAACACCCTCAAGCATATGTTGAGGTGACTGCGCAGTTTGCGCAAATAACGCGCTGCTAAAAAAAGCAGCAGCAATAAAAATAGTGTTAAAAAGTTTCATGAGCGTGACCATGTGTGTGATTAAGATGTGGCTAAATTACGCGATTTTAACTCACAAAAAAAGGCACAAAAATGCACCTTATTAATGCCAAAACAGCACCAATAAAATAAACTATTTAATTTCAGTCAGTTAAGCATCCCTTGTTAACACCCCATAAACAAGCGGTATTTTGTCCTCATTGAAAATGTAAATACCCCGCCCTTATCATTTAATTACTCATTCGACTCACACACCAATTTGGCAGTTATGAAAACGGTATATAAAACTTTCACTATTACTTTATTTTTAATTATTTCTGTATGGGGTAACTCTGTATTTGCGCAGTCTAATCATGGTTACGCCGTAGATATGCTCAAAGGCGAAGGCAACGTAAATGGTATTAAGCTAGCTTATCAATATCACGCTCCTAGTTTGCAAAACTTAGTGGGCGATGCGCGCTTTTATTTTGAAACCAGCGTTAATATGTGGCAGTACCGCCATGGTGACAACTCGCAATCTAATCTTGTGCTGGCTATGTCGCCTGTGCTGCAGTTTCCTGCTTTTAGTTTTCACAATACCCCGTTTTATATTGAAGCAGGTATTGGTGTATCGCTTATTGATGAAACTAAATTTGCGGGCAAAAACATTAGTACTCACTACCAATTTGAAGACCGCATAGGCCTAGTTGCAGACTTTGGCCACACTAACGTAGCGCTTCGGGTTATTCATTACTCAAACGCCGGATTTAAAGCCCCTAACCCGGGTTTAAACTTTTTAACTCTTTCGGTGGCAAGGCGTTTTTAACCTTCATTCGCATCTAGTATCAATTTGCCACTTAATCATGTTAAGTATTAAGCTAAATTGAAATAACTAGCCACAAAAAAGCCCCGATAAATCAGGGCTTTTTTTGATTAAAATACGCTACTAGCCAACTAACCAATGCGCCATTAAGGCAATAACCGGCAGTGTAATAAGCGTACGCAAAATAAATATAACGAACAGCTCAACAATGTTTACCGGTATTTTACTACCCAGTAAAAGTGCGCCAACCTCAGACATGTAAATTAGCTGAGTTACGCTCATTGCAGCAATAATAAAGCGCGTTACATCACTTTCAATGGTGCCTGCTGCCAAAATTGACGGAATAAACATATCGGCAAATCCCACCATAATCGTTTGTGCCGCGGCCTGTGCCTCGGGGACGTGTAACCATTCTAAAAATGGCACAAACGGCATACCTAAGTACTGAAATACCGGCGTGTACTCTGCAATAATAAGTGCAAATGTACCCACCGCCATAACTACAGGCAGTACACCAAACACCATATCAAGGGCATTATGTACGCCCTCTTTCAAGGTACCTTTAAAACCTGATGAGTTATTGGCTTTAGCTAATGCAACATCGAGCGAGTGCCCTACTAAGCTTTTACCCGTTGGGATAGTCTCAGCATCGCGATTTGGCTCACTGCCATCAATAAGCAAATCTTTTTTAAAGCAAAGTGGTGGTAAGCGCGGCACAATAATAGCGGCAACCACACCCGCTAAACATACGGTGGCATAAAATGGGGCAAATAAGTGCTCTAATTTAACTTGGCCTAAAACCACTAAGCTAAAGGTAATTGAAACTGCCGAAAACGTAGTACCAATAATAGCGGCTTCGCGTTGCGTGTAGTGCTTTTGGTCGTACTGCCTTGCGGTCATTAAAATACCGACACTGCCATCACCTAACCATGACGCAGTACAGTCAACCGCACTTCGCCCAGGTACACCAAATACAGGGCGCATTACCTTGGTAAGCATGGTGCCAGCAAGTTCTAATAACCCAAAGTTTATTAGTAAAGGCAGTAATAAACCGGCCAGTATAAATACCGAAAACAAAACAGGTAATAAGTCGTTTAATACTAAAGCGCCTGTGTTTGCTGAGGTAATAGCCTCGCTACCTAACCCTAAATGGGTCATTAGCACAAACGCCATACCAAATAAACGCACCACTAACCACACGACACTTACATCAAATAAATGTTTTAACAGGGGTGATTGGCAAATAGCGGCGGGTTTAAATACTTTAGTGATCACCGACATAACGCCAGTAATACAAATAATTAAGGTAATAATTGCTTGCGCTGAACCAGACATCAACGCTTGCACGCCTTTAGCCATTAACGCAATAGGAATGGTCATTCCGTCGGCGGTAGGAATGGGTGTCATAAATAAAAACACACCAATTAACGACGGTACTAAAAAAGTAAACCAAGTGCGCCACGTATAGTGCCCGCGAGGAGGTAACTGAGACATATTTTTTAATCCATAAAAACTACAAAAAGAGCAAAGCGCTCTTTTTGTAGTAAAAACTTATAATTAATTATTAAATTTTGATGCCGCGCTGAATAAGTGCTGCTTCTAACGCTTGTTGTAAGCCATTCATGGTGCCAGGTTCGAGTGTTTCGCCTTTATCATCCATCCAGGTTAAGCTTGTACCGCCTTCTTTGGTTTTGCTGACTAAAATTTGGTATTGGCCTTCTTCAATAGGAAGCTGCGCAACGTCATCGCCCCAAATAGAATCCCATACGCTGCTCTCTGGCTTGTTGTAGTCGGCAGTTATTAAGCCGGTATCGGTTTTAATCTCAACAATAGTAAACGATAGGCGCTCTAAAAAGCCTGAGAAGCGATCGAATACTGCATCGTATGATTGCTCAGTAACAAGTGCAGCATTGCCCTTATTATCAAAGCCCATTTCTAAAGAAATAATACCTTGGCGCTTACGGTTTTCTACTTCTAGTTGACGATAGCGATAGTCAAACTCAGCCACAACTTGGTTAAGTGCGCGTACTTCTAATTGCTGCTTAAGTAAATCAGTTAATGTGTCATCACCTTTAAAATCAATAAGTTCAGCACGTAGCGAAGCAGTACGCTGATGCGATTTTTCTTCAATTGTGAACCTAAAGCGCTCCAGGTTTTCGCTTACCTCATCATCCCACAACCAGCTTTCTTCCGCTTTAATTATGGCGTACCAATCGGTTTCGATAATACCTAGTAGCTTATCTTCTTTTGTGGTCGTTGCATTATTTTCGGCAATAACCGCTTTAATTGAATCCCATACAAATTCATCTAAATCAACAATGCCATCGTTTTTATCAAAATAAATACGCGCTTGTTTGTCGCCTTCTTCTACCCAGCTACCTTTAGCAACAGTTAAAACCTGTGCTGGTGGACGATAGTTTGTTGCCTCTGGGTTGTTATCGTATTGGCCCACATCCATTTTATAAACAGGATCTTGCGCTGGTTGAGATAACGATGGCGGGGTTTTAACACCTTCATGGGTGCGATAATTGCGTTCGTTGTGCGCTTCATTAATAAAAACATTACACCCTGATAAACTTACCAATACACTCACTGCAAGTGCTTTTGGGATCCAATACTGCACAGATATTTCTCCTTAGCATACCCTTTAATTGTTTTACACGTATATGAGTGGGTAATACCGAATTTGGTTCAGTGTAAAATCAACATTAACTTTACATTTATTATTTGGCTGTCTAATTGCAATAAAGTTCACACCTAGGTGTTATAAAATCAATCACAGCAAAAAGACAAATTTAAGCTATGGTACTTTCCTGTGCCAGTAAAAACAAGGAACACAACGTTTTAAAGCGCCTTTAATTAAGCACCTATGTAGTTTAGGCTGTTTTTTGTGTTAAACTTCGCCGCCGTGCATCGTATTGTAGGTGTAACGGGCTATATCAACTCGGTTGTTATAATTCAAAAAACGTAGGTATTAAACTTCATGACTGCATTTTCAAATCATCAAATTGTTTTAACCGCTATTGGCGAAGATAGACCGGGAATTGTAAGTGAACTTACACAACTTGTAAGTGATTGTCATTGCAATATTATAGATAGCCGAATAGCCATTTTAGGCAGCGAATTTACCTTCACCATGTTGCTAAGCGGCGATATGTCGGCCATTAGCCGCATAGAGCATACCTTGCCCACTAAAGGCATGGAGCTCGGCCTACTCACCATGATGAAGCGCAGCACCACTCGCCACACCGAGAGTGAATTTTGCGCAGGCTACACCCTTGAATACACAGGGATAGACACACCTGGCACACTGAGTAAAGTAACGCGTTTTTTTGCCGATCACCACATTAGCATTTGCTCATTAAAGTCAGACACCTACGATGAAGAAACCGACACAAAAATGCGCTGCGAAATTGAGTTTAATATCCCTGTTGAAGTTGATATAGACCAATTTAAAGTGACCTTTGAAAACCTTTCGCACACTCTTAACGTAGATTATATTTTTAAACGTATTCGCTAAGGAGCACAGCATGAACAAAATTAGCCCTCTACAAGCCGGTGATACTGCACCCGCTTTTAGCTTACAAAATCAAAACGACGAAACAGTCACATTAAGCGAGCTGCTAAAAGAGCAACAGGTACTGGTGTACTTTTACCCAAAAGCCTCTACACCGGGCTGTACGGTACAAGCCGAGAACTTACGTGACCAACAGAACGAACTTGCTAAATTTAACACCCGTGTTGTCGGTATTAGCCCAGACCCAATTAAGCGCCTTAAAAACTTTGAAACTAAAAAAGAGCTTAATTTTGATTTATTAGCCGATGAAGATCACGCCATTGCTGAAGCATTTGGTGTATGGGGCTACAAAAAGTTTATGGGTAAAGAATACGATGGTATTCACCGCCTAACATTTTTAGTAGGCCAAGACGGTAAAATTAAACACTTATTTGATAAGTTTAAAACTAAAGATCACCATCAAGTGGTTTTAGATTACTTAGCAGCAGAATAAGTAAGCTATCAGCTATCAGCTATCAGCTATCAGCTATCAGCTATCAAAAAATAGAAAAAAGCGTTGCTCTTGAGCAACGCTTTTTTATTGACGTTTTTTAAGTACGGTTGCACGTTACATAATTAATTAACCATAAGCGCCACTCGAATATATAAGCTCGTAACTGTGGCTATAAATTTCTAAAATATTGCCAAACGGGTCTTCCATGTAAATCATGCGGTATGGTTTTTCCCCTGGGTAATAATAGCGCGGCGCTTTCATACGCTTTTTACCGCCCGCAGCCACAATTTTATCAGCAAGCCCTTCTACATCAGGGTCTTGAACGCATAAATGAAATATCCCTGTTTTCCAATACTCAAAATTATTTTTAGGGTTTTGCTGATTTTTAAATTCAAATAGCTCAACGCCCACCCTATCACCTGTTGATAAATGGGCTATTTTAAAGCTGCCCCACCCCGCACCAAATACATCTGTGCACATTTCACCTATTGGTGATTTATCTTCTGTTATTTTTGTAGGCTTCATAATTAAATACCAGCCCAACACCTCAGTGTAAAACTTAACGGCTTGCTCTAAGTTTGGTACTGACACACCTATATGCGAAAACGTACGCGGATAAGGCATGCGTGAAGCAGGTAAGCCATTTGCTTGCTCACCCTTGCCACTCATTAGCGAATTTGCATTAGCATTTAAACTAGTAAACAGCATAGGCAGCGCCGCAGCACCCAACCCTGCTGCCGATAACTTCATAAAATCTCTACGGTTTAACTCTTTTTTATTCATGGCGTGTTCCTTAACGGCAAGGACGTTAAAAGTAATTAAAGGGGATTAATTAGCCATAATAAATGAATGTAACGAGGACAAAAAATTATCAAATATGATATTTATGATTACGTTTTGTGATGATGGTATGAGTTTTTAATAAGCCTAGCCACTATAGTTGAGCGGCTTATCATAGGCTTGGTATTCAAGAGCAATATAAAAAGGGATTAAAATATTTATATCAAAAAAAATAAATTACTTACTTTAAAAAGTACCATATGAGTTACTCATCACTTAAATTATTTTAGTAACTATCAACCAAGTTCCTAAACTTTTGGAAATGGTCACATGAACAACTTTAGTGTTTAATAATATATTATTAAACAGATACTTATCTATTGAGCATTGTTGATGTGGCCATTGTATTTCATGTGGATGGTAAATTTTGACTATTATTATACATTGGGGTTGTTTTAGACAATGCATCTTTTTATAATGGGTACTAAATTAAAGGATTAAATTAATTACTTAAAGGATGAAAATGCATGCCAGGTCCATTTCTGAATTATCAACCTCACAATCACCCAAGTATCAACAAAGATAAACTGCGTTCGAATCTAGAGAGTGACTTTAATAAATACCAAACAGATATTTTTGTACTTACCCACGAAGAGTTTTTAAAACTCTGGGTGGCAGTTCAATCTGCGCGTGGAAAATCTCAAGCGGAAATTGAACAGTATCTTTCAGAAGTTACAGGTTTGTCTCTTGCTCAAATATCGTTAGCAAATGCTGCTACATTTGGCTCTGCAATAAAAGACACACCTTCTTTTTTAGCTATATATAACGACTTTAAGCGTTCAGGAAACATCTTTGGTAAATACGAGCCCATTACTCGCAATGGAAAGAAATATATCGTTTTTAAAGGTAATCACAAAGTTAGGACTATCCTTAGAGGAACAAGGTATCTTGCTAATAATACACAAGTAGTAAACGTTGGTGTAGGTAAAGAGGCTTTGAAACAAGGAGCTAAAAGCGGTTTTTATATTTCAGTATTTTTTTCTGTGACTCTGAATAGCATCAATTGGCTTTTTGAAGAGGATTATCGTTGGACAAACTGGTTGGCAACAACGAGTACTGATATCGTTAAAGCTGTTATAGGGGCACTGGCTGGTATTTTGGCAGGTATAGCACTTGCTAGTGGAACAGTAGCTGTTGTAGCTATTGGTTCGGGGATTATTATAGGGGTTATTGTAAGTATGGGACTAAATTCAATTGATGAAAGGCTTAAAATAACCAAATCATTCATAAAATATCTAGAGTATAAAGAAAGACAGTTAATGAAAACTACTGGAGAAGAAATTCATAGGGTTTATATAGCCACGGTAAATTCATTCCTGAAATCTATAAAGATCAAAGCAAGAAAAGATCTCAACAGCTTTTTAAGTGAGCTAGTTAACCCATGGTAGATTCATTTAAGTTACGATTAAATAGTTTAGATCCTACTTTTATATTTGCCGTTGTGTTTACAATTCTATTAAGTGTTGGTATTAGTTGGCTAATGATTTCTTATCTTTTTAGCGAAATAATACAAGGGATTTTATACCCATATAGTATTTATCCAATAATTGTTTCGTCTACCGCTGATATTTTAATGATTCCAGGCAGTATAGTTTTATGGCTGGGGTCATTTATCGGTGTTTTTGACATTTTATCGAAGTTATTTAAAAAGCCTATTTATGAAAAAGTAAAAATGAAATTGGGACAAGCTGTTGGTGTAATGCTAGTAGCTTCAATAGTTATGCTTATTACGAATTATGTTACTTGGCAAATTGCAGCTCGCGCTAATGGTTATACCCAATGCGCAAGTGGCAGTAAACTCTTAGTTGGGAGCAAAACATCTTCAGCGTGGAGTAAAGAAGAGTACTTATGCTACGACTACAATGTAGACAGACTTTTACCAACAGGAACCCATGAACAAGTGCTTGCGGTAGCTGAATATCTAAAGAGAGATTAAATTAAAAGCCTTGCTACCCTTGCTGAGCTTTTAGCAGAAACCAATTTATTTTTACGGTATTCAATTTTTTGTGTCGGATGGCGCTTCGCTTATCCGACCTACGTGTTTAAATAAGCTGGTGTGGTGGTTTATATAAAGAGTGAGTAATGGAGTTGTGGTGTAGGGTTTCGTTTCACTCAACCCAACCTTGCATCTACGTAATATAACTTAACGCCGAGCAGCTTATCGCTTACAGCTAAGCACTTACAGCTGCTCTTTAAGTTTAGCTAATTCCTAAATATTTATGTACTTGTATTGATAGGCGCCAGTTTTTGGCAATACAGGTGTCGATGGCTAATTTGGTTGCTGATACTTTTTGGCTTATTGGCTGTAAATAAACAAGCTTCGGGTTAACACCTGTTTTAGTAAATAGTTCTTCTAGCTCTTCTACGTGCTTTTGCATGGCAACGGGGTGTTTAATTTCGTTTGCGCGCTTCATGGCGCTGGTAAGTACTTCGTAGCCGCCGCGCATGTTAATTTTAGGCGATACGGTCACCCACGTTTGCTCAGGGGCGAGTATTTCAAAAGTGCCGCTGGTTTCTATTTGCGTAGTAAAGCCTTGTGCATGTAATAAGTTACACACTGGGTTTAAATCGTACATGCATGGCTCGCCGCCGGTAATGACAACATGCTTTGCCGTATAACCACGCGATTTAAATAGCTCAAGCACTTGCTCAGCGCTGGCATCGGCCCAATGATCTGAATCGGCTTTTTTTTCTACAGTTTCATCAAGTGATACTTTGTACACGTTATCGACTTCCCAAGTTTGTTTAGTATCACACCATGCACAGCCCACTGGGCAGCCTTGCAAACGCAAAAATATTGAGGGTGTACCGGTAAAACTTGCTTCACCTTGGATGGTTTCAAACACTTCATTAATTTTGTACAAAAGAGATCTCACTTACTGCCTAGCTGCAACATTGCTACTATAAAAGACGAAAAAGCGCTGCCCAAAAATTGTTATTTAAGCTGCGGCCGTGTAGTATATCGCGCCCTGATATAAACCTCTATTAAAACTAAAGAGCAATCCAGATATGACGCAAAAAGTAGTTGTTATTTATTCCGGCGGTATGGATTCGTTTACCGTATTAAATAAAGCCTTGCAGCAAGGCCATGATGTTTATGCCCTTTCATTTGACTATGGTCAGCGTCATGTTAAAGAGCTTGAAGTAGCTGCACAAGTGTGTGAGAAGCTTAATGTGCCGCATAAAATTGTAGATATATCAGCAATTAATCAGCTTATTGGAGGTTCATCCCTCACTGATGATATAGATGTACCTGAAGGCCATTACGAAGAAGAAAGCATGAAAAGCACCATTGTGCCGAATCGTAATATGATTTTGCTTTCGCTTGCGGTTGGTTACGCAGTATCACTTAAAGCAAGCCAAGTATATTACGGTGCTCACTCGGGCGATCATGCTATTTACCCTGACTGCCGCCCTGAGTTTGTGAAAAAAATGGATGATGTATGTCGTATTGCAAACTACGATGCAGTAGAAATTTTTAGCCCGTATTTAAATAACACCAAAATTGATATTTTAACCGACGGTATAAAAATGGGCTTAGATTACAGCCAAACGTGGACCTGTTATAACGGCCGTGAAAAAGCCTGTGGAAAATGTGGCGCCTGCCAAGAGCGTTTAGAAGCATTTAAGCTTAATAACGTTACTGACCCGTTAGAATACGAATAGCGTACACTAACGCATGCGTAAAACGCAAAAAGGCTATCATTTCGATAGCCTTTTTTGTTATTGCTTAAAGTTAAAGCCAGCGTTTTACTTTGTTTTTATACTCAGTGAATTCTTGGCCAAATAATTTAGTTAACGCCCGTTCTTCAGGAATTATTTGAAAAAGCGTTAAATACACAATAAAACCAATGATGCATAAAAGTGCCCACAGCGAACTCAGCCATATACCCCACCCCGCTAAAATAAATGCAAACCCAACATACATAGGATTGCGCGAAATTTTATAAATGCCACTGGTTACCAACTTTGATGCCTGCTCGGGCTTATTAGGGTTTACTGTGGTTCGGGCAAGCTTAAAGCTAACAACGCCGGCAATACAAAACACGCAGCCAATGATTACTAAGCTTGCCGCTAAATAGGTAATAAACGCTGTAAAATCAATAACACTATAATGCGCGATTAAAGCCATAACGCCTGCAAAAAACAGGACCACTATAACCGGTGGAATTTTATTATTTAACATAGCAACTCACTGTATTAATTATAAAATACGTACTTTAATGTTTTATCAGTATTAAACAATAAACCGTATGTATCAATGATGAACACCGCTTCATGCAGCCACAATCGACAAATAAAGTTACAATTGTCAGGTTTAACCACTTTAAAATACGGTTATACTTTACACAACTAAAGCGATGAATATAAAAGGAAGTGGTTATGTCAGGCACTACAATGATAGTACTTATTGTGCTTATTTCGGTTGGCTCTGGGGTTATTTACGATATGTACAAAAAGCACCTTGAGTTTAAACACAAAATGCAAGATAGCAACCAAGATGCGAATAAACAGCTTGCCGAGGTAAGTGCGCAAGTGGTTGCTTTAAAAGAGCGCGTGCAAACGCTTGAGGCCATAGTGACAGATTCAAGCTACACCACAAAAGAAGAAATTAACCGCCTTTAAAAACGATATAAATGAGCGTTTTCTGGCTGCTCTATGCCATGAGCAGCTAAAAACCCATCAATAGCTTGGCCGCAGCCCTGCGGCGCACGAGAGCTGTCTATTTCAAAATTAAGTTTATTAGCATGTTGTTTGCCAAGCGAACACAAGCCCAATACTTTAGGCGAGCGCATTGCGACACTAAGCTCCCCTATTTTTTCTACACAGTTGTGTTTACTAAATCGGGCAAACCCTTGGTATTTAAATTGCTCACTCACATACTCATTACTTATATCAACCAGCGCACTGATAAGACTATGTAAAAAGCTATTTTCGCTGCTATCACTGGTTAAAAATGCAAAAGTTTTGTTATTAAATTCAGCAAGCTGGCAAGTGTTGCAGTGTAATTTTAAGGTGTATAAACACTGCTGCGAGCTTATTTGCTGCATAGCACTTAGCGATACCTTAGCACTTGCAAATACCACCCGTTTTAATAACTGTTCAATAGTATGTCTTTGCCCGGTGCCCGGCGGTGCATGCGCAGTAACGAGCTCTGCATTTTGTGCCATAACCGGTAAATCATGATGATTATTAAACGGGGTGCTGGTTGTATTATCGCTGTGTGTAAGTTGAAACAACTCTCTTACTTCGTGCTCTCGCGCTATTTTAAGCGCTAAAAACGCTGTTTGAATAAGTTCTGAGGTCGGTAAGTTATCCTCTACTATCCAGCGCCTACCAAACAGGAGCTTTTTGTCGGTGCCCTCGCCCGCATAACTACTGGTTTTGTAGTTATCGGGGCTAAGTACGGCAACTTGCAAATAAAGTTGTTCATTTTTTTGCGCAGCAAGCACCCTAAAGTGCGCCGAAAAATCAATATCTTCAAGCACCTGATTAACGCTTGATAAGGTGTGTTTATAGCGTAAAAAATGCTGTGGAACTATCCAGCTTTTATTCGCAAGTTGCACTAATGGCGCATACGAAATTGGTTGCTCGTAACTGTTTTGCCACTTTTGCTCTGCACTGAGTAACGGCTCAATGCGACTTTTTTTATCTGACATACGTAAACCAAATAAGCTCGCGCAAGGCGATATAATCTATGTTGATATTACGTTTTAGCGCCTTAAATTAGATCACACAATTAGCCCTAAATAAGTCATTTTTAAGCGCCGCTGAGGTTTTTATAACCTGTTATAACTTTTTGATAATAAAGCTCATCTTTATTAAGCATATTATTATAATGAGTGAGTAACTGTTTAAGGTATTGTCTGTGCAATGCATTGTTTAAATCCCACATGCTGTTGCCAGTAGATGTAAGCAATGTGGCGCTACGTTGACTTATCTCTATAAGCTCATAATAGCGGTTGTTTTCAGTGATCAATTGCTCGCTTTCAAGGCCAAAGCCTAATTTGGCTAAGCCACTGCGCAAATGATAAGTATGGTGTATAGGACAAACTATAAAGCGGGTGCTTGCCACTGATGCAGCGCAATTGTTTTTAATAATGCCGGCGACAAGTTTTAGCATTAATTCGCCGCCAACTCCGGCGATAACCACGGTATTTAATTCATTAGGAACCAGTTTTATTTCTCTAACATCTTGGCAAAATACTTCGTATTGCACATCACTTGGCAGTGTTTGGCTAATATTTACTAGGTGCTCGCTCAGCTCTGCCATTATTTTATCTACCACATCAACAAAATTAACCTGTTTTGCAGCGCGGCGCTTTAATAGTGCAATGCCTAAGTAACCATGGTCACAGCAGCAATCCCAAATAACATCTACTGGGTTAGTAATTAACGCATTAATTGCGTTTAAACGCTTACTCAGTTTCATTTAAGTTAAAGTGTGCGCGGTTTTATACACTAACGCTTTTAGGCTTTTATTACTGTCTACTTCTACAAAACGGGCTGTGGGTGCAAGGCGCTCAACAAATTCTATTGCGCCTTGGGTGTGCTCGTTGATTAAAGCCTTAAACGCATCTTCGCTAAGCTCTGGGCTATTAGCGCATAATAAAAGCTGTGTGGTTTCGCATAAAAGTTCTGGTAATCTGCGCAGTACCTTTTGATAATCTTTAGTTAGAATAAAGCTGCCCTTTTGAAAGCTTGGCGGGTCTACAATAATTAAATCAAACGGCGCTGCTTTTTTTAATTTACCAAACGACTTTAAAATATCATGAGGTAAAAAACTCACTCCACGCTCAAAACCGTTGAGTTGATGGTTTTGCTTACCAACTTTAAGTACGCCTTTGCTCATATCCATGTTCATTACATGATCAGCCCCGCCTTGCATTGCCGCAAGAGAAAAACCACAGGTGTATGAAAACAAATTAAGTACTTTTGCATGTTTACTATTGGCAGAAACAAACTCACGGCCGCTGCGCATATCGGGGAAAATTCCGGTATTTTGGCGGCTTGTTAAATCCACTAAAAAACTGATGCCGTTTTCTTTTACCACATGTGGCGAGGGAAGATTGCCATGCACTAAACGATTATTGCTTTGTACACCCGCGCGCTGTTGATACACAAGCCCAGTAATAAGCTCGGGGTGATGCTGCTGCGCCCATGTCCAAAGGGTATTGGTCAGTGTATTTAACGTGGCGTCGTCAATTTCATCATACGAAATTAAAAATAAGCTCGGCGGGTAAAAATCTAAATTAATATGGCTTAGCGATGCCACGCTATGCCCGCGGCCATGGAATACGCGGCATAGTTCGTTTTGTAGTAATGGCGCATCTTCAAGCGCACTTATTAGAGGCGAAAAATCGGGTGTCATTTAGTTAATCAACTGTTGTTGTAGTTCGTGTATTTCGTCGCGTACCGACGCGGCTTTTTCAAATTCAAGATCGCTGGCATAAGCATGCATTTTGCTTTCAAGTTGCTTAATTTGTGTGGCAATTTCTTTAGCACTGAGTATTTTTTTAGACTCTTTACGCACTAGTTTAAGATTATCTTGTGGTGCAGCTTCTTCACCCACATCCATAATATCGGTGATCTTTTTAACCAAGGCTTGTGGCTCAATGCCGTGCTCTATGTTGTAGGCATGCTGTTTTTCACGACGGCGCTGCGTTTCACTAATCGCTTTTTCCATCGATTTAGTTACTTTGTCGGCGTATAAAATGGCGCGCCCATCAAGGTGACGTGCAGCACGGCCAATAGTTTGAATAAGCGAACGTGCCGAACGTAAAAAGCCTTCTTTATCGGCATCTAAAATGGCCACTAGTGCCACTTCAGGCATATCTAGGCCTTCTCTTAATAAGTTAATACCTACTAGCACATCAAACACACCGGCGCGTAAATCACGAATTATTTCAACGCGCTCTACGGTGTCTATGTCTGAGTGCAGGTAACGCACTTTTACGTTATGCTCGCTTAAGTAATCAGTTAAATCCTCAGACATGCGTTTAGTAAGCGTAGTTACCAGTACTCGCTCACCTTTTTCTACACATTTATAAATTTCTGAGAGTAAATCATCTACTTGGGTGCTTACAGGGCGTATTTCTATTTCTGGGTCTAACAGGCCTGTTGGGCGTATAACTTGTTCAGCTACTTCGCCTGCGCTGCGCTCAAGTTCAAAGTCGCCGGGCGTTGCCGATACATAAATAGTTTGCGGTGCTATGGCTTCAAATTCTTCAAACCTAAGTGGGCGGTTATCCATTGCCGATGGCATTCTAAAGCCATATTCAACTAGGTTTTCTTTACGGCTTCTGTCGCCTTTATACATGGCACCAATTTGCGACACAGTGACGTGCGATTCATCAATTATCATTAATGCATCGTCAGGGAGGTAATCAAGCAATGTGGGTGGTGGATCGCCCGGGGTACGCCCCGATAAATAACGGCTGTAGTTTTCTATGCCCGAACAATAACCAAGCTCGGTCATCATTTCTATGTCGTATTGAGTGCGTTGCGCTATGCGCTGCTCTTCTACCAATTTATTGGCACTTAGTAGTTGTGCTCTGCGTTCTTTAAGTTCGGCTTTTATTTTTTCTATGGCATCAAGAATTTTTTCGCGAGGCGTTACGTAGTGCGTTTTAGGGTAAATAGTGGCACGAACTATGTGTTTTTCAACCGCACCGGTAAGGGGGTCAAAAATACTGAGGCGCTCTATTTCGTCATCAAACATTTCTACACGCACTGCATAGGTGTCTGACTCGGCTGGGAATATATCTATTACTTCGCCACGTACACGGTAAGTACCACGGCTAAAGTCAATGTCGTTACGAGTATATTGCAGCTCAGCTAAGCGGCGTAGCATATCCCGTTGGTCGACCTGCTCGCCTACTTTTAAAAGCAGCATCATTTTCATGTATGAGTCGGGGTCGCCCAAACCATAAATAGCCGACACAGACGCCACTATTATGGTATCGCGTCGCTCAAGCAGTGCCTTAGTAGCACTTAAACGCATTTGCTCTATGTGCTCATTAATAGAGGCGTCTTTTTCTATAAATGTATCGCTTGCAACCACGTAGGCTTCTGGCTGGTAGTAATCGTAGTAAGATACAAAATACTCAACTGCATTATTAGGAAAAAACTCTTTCATTTCTCCATACAACTGCGCGGCTAGTGTTTTATTATGCGCCATTATTATTGTTGGGCGATTTAAATCGCTAATAATATTGGCCATGGTAAATGTTTTACCTGTACCTGTGGCACCGAGTAAGGTTTGATGCGCAAGCCCGGCTTCTAAGCCTTCTTCAAGCTGTTTAATCGCTGTGGGTTGATCGCCCGCGGGTTTAAATTGTGACTTTAGCTCAAAGTGATCACTCATTTATTTACTCCGTTACCGTGTTACTGCATATTGCATCTAGCTCTTTTACAAACCATTTGTACGCGACTAACCCTGTGAATACATTACCGATTGCGGCGCCTATAAATAAACCAATTAAGCCACCTAGCATACTGCCTATATAAGCAAAAGGCAGGTAAAAAACAAACAAACGAATAATACTTAAAAACAATGCATTCATCGGTTTGTGTAAAGCATTAAACGATGAATTTGATAAAATGATCACCCCTTGAAAACCATAACTTAGCGGTATGGTGTATATAAAGAGCTTAATAACATCAATTACAGCTTGCTCTTTACCAAATAATTGGCTTATTACCCCTGAAAGCGCAATGAGTAAAATATAATTAGCAAATTGCCATATCATCACAAATTTTAACGTACCAATGTACGCCTCTTTTACGCGACCTAATTTACCCGCCCCAAAGTTTTGGCTAACAAAAGGAGGCAACGTCATCGATAAGGCCAGCACTAAAATACAGGTAATTGATTCAATACGGCTGCCCACACCAAAAGCGGCAACCGCTTCGGGTCCATGATTAGCAACGAGTGCGGTCATTACAGCCATTGCCACTGGGGTAAGCATGTTAGCCCCCGCTGCGGGTAAGCCGATTTTAAGCACTTTTGTTATTGCACTTAGCGCTGTTTGATTACCCGCTTTTAAGCTCAATAGTCGTTTTTTAACGCCCAACACGTATAGAATAATAACAACAGCAACGCCCCAAGCGATAACACTGGCAATAGCGGCACCTTGAATGCCTAAAGCCGGTACTGGGCCCCAGCCAAATATTAAAATAGGATCGAGTATGGCATTAATAAGCCCTGCCCCACCCATTACTATACTAGGGGTTTTAGTATCGCCACTGGCTCGTAATACCGAATTACCTATCATGGGGGTAATTAAAAATACGCTGCCAATAAACCAAATATTCATATACTTATGAATAAGTGGCAGCACTAATTGTCCGGCCCCTAATAAAGTGAATATTGGGTCGATTAGTAAATATCCAACAAACGAAAGTAAAATAACTAATAGTAACGCCACAATAAGCGACACACTGGCATCAAAACGCGCCTCTTCTATTTTATTACTGCCCAAAGCTTTAGCTATAACCGCTGATGTGCCAATACCTAAGCCTATGGCTAGGCTTATTACCGTAAAGGTTACCGGAAACGTAAAGCTTACCGCCGCAAGCGGCTCTGTGCCCAACATACTAATAAAAAATGTATCAACAATGTTGAACATCATTAGTGTAATCATGCCAAAGATCATCGGAATGGTCATTTTCTTTAATGTAGGCAAGATGGGATCGTTAAGTAAATCTGGGCGTGACTGAGAATGTGAAGTTTCGCGCATGGAATAAATAAGCCTCTTTTACTGAGCTTGCCATTTTAAAGCATCATAGCAATTCAAGCCACGGATTTATCAATGGATTTTGTACTATTAATAAAGCAGCAATATAGAAATTAGGTAAAGTCGAACTTTTAAGCATTTGTAGATAAATACACTCTTAGAGCGCTAAAAAACAATAAGTGAACATTTTTATCACTTTTTTAACATTACCCCCTGCTAATTCGCTGAATTTTTACACAGCACAGTATTAATCATTATTGCAATAAATTAATTTACTCATCACCGCATGGTAATTCAGTATGTATTTATAAGCCTATGTTTTTAAATGTAATAAAAAAATTGATTTAAAAGCTTGAAATCGTTGTAGTGCCCATAAACTCTGGTCGGAACACTGTTCTTAAAGTTTCATAAACAGAGTTATCCACAGAAACCGTGGATAACTCAGTCCAGCCCGCATTTATAAAGGCTTGCACGCTGACTATAATTTAGCTTTAGCTTACCTTTTGCTAAATGCTAAAGTTAAAAACTTATCAATGCTTGCAAACAAAAAATTAAGATAAGCAAAATTTTGCCTCGGATGCTTCCATATATCACTTATTTATCTTAGCTAATTGTTTAGCAACTTATTGATAATTTTGTTTTTGTGTAGCTTTTCAAAATAAACTACTGAGAAACGTGTTTACTCGATTGGCTATGTTAAAACACTGCAGTAGAAGAAAAACCCATTACTGGATTTCTAAAAAACTTCTGCTAGCTAAATTTATACTTGGTTTTATGACAATAGGATTAAATACAAATTTACTAATTAGCTGCGATAACTTTTACTTCACTGGCATTTTTTACACATAAATTAAACAATGACTAATTCATGAGCGCTGTTTTTTTCGTATTGATGTAAGTTTAAATACAGATTTATCTCTATGATTTGCATAAATAGAGTTATAAAATGCGCAGATCGAACATAAAAACAACGAATAAAGCACTTTTTTAAATTTATGACTTTTATATGTTGACACTTTGCGGCTCCATCATTAATATTTCGCCCCGTTGAAAGGCATGACGCTTCCCCCTTAGCTCAGTTGGTTAGAGCGACGGACTGTTAATCCGCAGGTCCCCCGTTCGAGTCGGGGAGGGGGAGCCAAGTTTTTCAATCATAAACGTTTCCCCCTTAGCTCAGTTGGTTAGAGCGACGGACTGTTAATCCGCAGGTCCCCCGTTCGAGTCGGGGAGGGGGAGCCAAGTTTATGTTTATGATGTAGTTCCCCCTTAGCTCAGTTGGTTAGAGCGACGGACTGTTAATCCGCAGGTCCCCCGTTCGAGTCGGGGAGGGGGAGCCAAATCATAAAATTACATCTCTATTTGTTCCCCCTTAGCTCAGTTGGTTAGAGCGACGGACTGTTAATCCGCAGGTCCCCCGTTCGAGTCGGGGAGGGGGAGCCAATCATAAGAATTTCATAGACATTTCAGTAATTTTCCACTACTCTTCTGCTTTATAACTAAAACATAATCTCTATTCTAATGTGTTGCTATTAGTTGAATGATCAAGGACTTGATTCCTTTCCTTTTGAACTATTAAAAGATTGATAACATGGCTGGCTTTAAAAAACTTATTTTTATACAAATCCTGTCTTGGCTTGTATGTGTTGCGGCTGGAAGCTACTTCATATCTGTAAGCTTTAATAATGCAGTAAGTGAAGCACAAACTTCGGCACAAACCAGTGTAACACACTACATTAACAGCTTAACAAGCGACGAGATTTCGCCTGAAAGTATAAAAAAAGCGATTGCCGATGGTAAAACGTTTTCAAACTTTATACTAAGAGACTACCAAGGGGCTGAAGTATTTTCAGTTAACTCCCCTACCCAACTTCCCATGTTTGCTGAGTTTATTCAATCTAGCTTTAATTCAGTTCGCCCGCAATTTGCAGTTAACGACGCCGCAGACATAAAAGTAGAATTTACTCTCAACATAGAGCGTTTAGCACAGCAACTTCAAACTTCACTGTTTATTGTTATTTTTATCTCAGCGTTGTTAGTGATTATTCCTATCATATTAATGAAGTCTATTTTTCATAGCTTAAATAAAAATATCAGCATGACCGTTGCCGATGTAATAGACATTTACATTAACCAAAATCAAATTGGTGACGACTTAAACACCGCGCTCGATGCCAGTAAAATGAAAAAGCTAGGTAAAGATTTGGTCCCTAGCTTTAATCGCCTTTCGCATTTTTTAAAAAATAAAAATGATGATATTCAAAACGCTGCCCTAAGCATTAAGCAAGAAGCCTACAAAGATGTGATTACAGAATTAGGCAACCGTAATATGTTTGTTGAATATTACGAAAAGCACATCGAAAACAGTGAGCGCAGTACCTTTGGCTCGCTAGCGCTTGTGCGCTGTAGTGAGCTGCAATCGATAAACCAAAGCCGTGGCTATCAAAAAGGTGATGACTACGTTAAAGGTGTGGCCGATATAATTAAACATATAAGTGGTACCTACACAGGTAGCCAAGTATTTAGGCTAAATAGCTCAGACTTTGCCATAGTATTACCTAATACCCCACTTAAAGAAGCAGAGCGTTTTGGTGAAAACCTGCAATCGCGCTTTACCCAATACCAGCAAAATCAAGAGCTCAGCTCTGTGGCTAATACGGGCATTGTGGGCTACGAAAAAGGCAAACCGCTGGGCGAGCTATTATCGGTTGTAGATAACGCAATGAGCATGGCGCAATCTAAGCAGGTAAATGCTTGGCATGTGCAGCGCGAAACCGATTTAGTTAATAATGTAAGTGCTGGGTTTGGTAACCAAAACTGGCGCAAAGTGATTAACGAAGTAATTGAATCAAAACGTGTTCACTTAGTAATGCAAAATATTATGCCGCTGGGTAAAAGCATTAAGGCTTATGCAGAGATACAAGTACGTTTTAAAACCGAAGATAACCAAGTGCTTCCTACGGCCTCATTTTTAGCCATGGCTGAAAAGCTCGACATGGCCATAGAAATTGACCGCTTAATTATTGACTCGTCACTTGAAAAAATTAAAAGCCGCAACCTGTCTGAAAAGTTTTTTGGCCTGAACGTGACCGCCTCAAGCGCACATAACGACCAATTTGTTATTTGGTTAGAACGCCGCTTATTAAAAGATACGCATATAGCCTCTAAATTAGTATTTGAAGTAAGTGAGTTTGGCCTACAGCAAAATATTAAAGCCAGTAAACGCTTTATTGATATGGTACACCGCGTAGGGGCCCGCGTAACGGTTGAACGCTTTGGTGTAGGATTAACCTCGTTTAAGTTTTTCCGTGATTTAAAACCCGACTTTATTAAAATGGATGCTAGTTACACGCGCGGCCTAGAAGATGATAAAAACAATCAATACTTTATGCGCCTAATGGTTGATTTAGCTCACCGCATTGGTGTGAGTGTGTTTGCAGAGGGCGTTGAAAGCCAAGAAGAAAAACACATAGTAGAAACCTTATGCCTAGATGGCGTGCAAGGTTATTACATAGAAAAACCAAAAGACATTTAAGCTCTGCTTAAAAAAACACAAAAAGAGCACATGTTGCTCTTTTTGTGTTTTAACTGTTTAATTTTTCACTTACTTTAAAATCACATAAATTTTACAGCTTTGTGATCGCTTAATTATTTTACCGTGTTTATTTAACTGATAACGACTCGCATATGTTGTTTATCGGGGCAGAAAAAAGGATAATACACGGGATTTTAATAGCGCGAGGCACACATGACAGAATATGTCTTGTTATTGATTGGAACCGTTCTAGTTAATAACTTTGTATTAGTACAATTTTTAGGCTTATGTCCATTTATGGGTGTATCAGGCAAGCTTGATACCGCAATTGGCATGTCTTTAGCAACCACGTTTGTGCTTACTCTTGCCTCTGTTACAAGCTATTTAGTTAATCAATATATTTTAGCGCCGCTAGACATCGAATTTTTACGTACCATGAGCTTTATTTTAGTGATTGCCGTTGTGGTGCAATTTACCGAAATGGTTGTGCGTAAAACTAGCCCTACTTTATACCGTTTATTAGGTATATTTTTACCGCTGATCACCACTAACTGTGCGGTATTAGGTGTTGCGCTTCTTAACATAAAAGAAGATCACACCTTTTTACAATCCGCGGTGTATGGTTTTGGCGCAGCCATTGGCTTTTCATTAGTACTTGTATTATTTGCAGCGCTGCGCGAACGCCTTGCTGCTGCAGATGTTCCCACCCCGTTTAAAGGCGCCTCAATAGCCATGATAACCGCCGGCTTAATGTCAATGGCGTTTATGGGTTTTACCGGATTAGTGAAGTTTTAATATGACCTTAATGTATGCCTTGATAGCGCTTGGCTCGCTAGCGCTTGTTTTTGGACTTATTTTAGGCTTTGCAGCTATTCGCTTTCGCGTAGAAGGCGACCCAATTGTTGAGCAAATAGATACCATTTTACCACAAACTCAGTGTGGCCAGTGTGGCTATCCGGGCTGTCGCCCTTATGCTGAGGCAATTGCCAACGGAGATGAAATTAATAAATGCCCGCCAGGCGGTGAAGCAACGGTTAAAAAGCTGGCCGATTTAATGGGCGTTGAGCCTAAACCGCTTGCCGGTGGTGAGCAAGCAGAGCCGATCAAAACAGTGGCCTATATTCGCGAAGACGAGTGCATAGGCTGTACTAAGTGTATCCAGGCATGCCCTGTTGATGCCATTGTTGGTGCAACACGCCAAATGCACACTGTATTAATTGAAGAGTGTACCGGCTGCGATTTATGTGTAGAGCCCTGCCCTGTAGATTGCATTGATATGCTGCCTGTAGCCGAAACAAAACAAAACTGGAAATGGCAACTTGATGCTATTCCTGTCACGCAAATAGATTAGAGGTTTGAGTGGAAAAGTTACTTGAACAAATTAAAAAAGGCACCGTTTGGGCATTCCCGGGCGGCGTGCATCCACCACAACAAAAAACACTCTCTAACAGTGCGCGTATTGCTAGGCTCCCTCTGCCAGATAAGTTAGTTGTACCAATTAAACAGCACATAGGTGCTAACGGTAAGTTAATTGTAGAAAAAGGCCAACAGGTATTAAAAGGTCAAGCACTTACCGTGCCTGTTGCGAATTGGTCTGTGCCTGTACATGCGCCCAGCTCTGGCACTATAACAGATATTAGCCCTGTGCCTTCGGCGCATCCATCGGCTCTACCTGAGCTAAGTATTATTATTGAGCCTGATGGCAAGGATCAATGGTGCGAACTGACTCCTACCCCTAACCCAAGTGAGCTTAGCCACGATGAATTAGTCGATATTATTCATCAAGCAGGTATAAGTGGTATGGGTGGAGCAGGCTTTCCTACTTATGTAAAAGCCGATATAAAGCAACCTATTGAGTTTTTAATTGTTAATGCGGTTGAGTGTGAACCTTACATAACGGCCGACGATGTATTAATGCGTGAACATGCCAAGCAAGTAGTGCAAGGCATTGAGCTAATGCAACAAATTCTAAACCCGACACTGTGTATTGTTGGTATAGAAGATAACAAACCCGAAGCCATTGCAGCTATGAAAAGTGCCGCAGAGCACAACGCGAATATTGTCATTCAAACAGTGCCTACTGTTTACCCTTCGGGTGGCGAAAAACAATTAATTAAATTACTCACAAACCGTGAAGTACCTAGCGGCGGTATTCCGGCCGATATTGGTATTTTAGTGCACAATACCGGTACTTTGTTTGCTGTACAACAAGCCGTATACGAAGGTAAACCGCTTATTGAACGCGTTGTTACAGTAACAGGTAACACCATTCATAATGCAGGTAATGTATGGGCATTACTAGGCACCGAAGTTAAGCACCTGCTAGATTGCCAAGGTTTTTCACCCGTACCCCAGCAGCGCGTTGTAATGGGCGGGCCAATGATGGGCTTTACCTTACCGACTGTGCGTATTGGGGTAATTAAAACCACCAACTGTATTTTAGCGCCCGATCATAAAGAGCTGGCAGAGCCTGGCCCTGAAAAAGCCTGTATACGTTGTAGTGCCTGTGCAGATGCCTGCCCTGCTTCGTTATTACCACAGCAATTACAATGGTTTGCAAAATCAAAAGAATACGACAAATTACAAGAACACAACCTATTTGATTGTATTGAATGTGGCGCGTGTGCGTATGTATGCCCAAGCGAAATTCCATTGGTGCAATATTACCGCGTAGCAAAAGTAGAAATAAAAGAGCAGCAAGCCGAAAAAATTAAAGCCGATAGAGCAAAAGAGCGCTTTGACGCCCGTAAAGAGCGCCTAGAGCGCGAGCAACAAGAACGTCAAAATCGCCATAAACGTAAACCAGCGGCCAAAACACCAGATGAAAAACAAAAAGTAGCAGATGCTCTTGCCCGCGTTAAGAGCAAATCATCCGATGGCGATGAAAAATCAGCTGTAGCCGCTGCAATAGCCCGCGCCAAAGCGAAAAAACAGCAAGGTGAAGAGCTAGAGCCAGATAACAGTGAAGTAGCTAAAGAGCGCGCACTGCGTAAAGAAAAAGCGCGTAAATATAAAGAACAAAAAGCTGCCGAGGGCGAGTCATCATCAGCACCTGATGATAAAAAATCAGCCGTAGCTGCTGCTATTGCCCGTGCTAAAGCGAAAAAAGCGGCGCAAGCTAAGCAAAGCGCTGAGCCACAAAACGATGAAGCAATCGCCCCAGCTGATGACAAAAAGACTGCGGTAGCTGCTGCTATTGCCCGTGCTAAAGCGAAAAAAGCGGCGCAAGCAGAGCAAAGCGCTGAGCCAAAAAACGATGAAGCAATCGCCCCAGCTGATGA